>CAXSFF010000119.1:0-7303 GCA_964236035.1 uncultured Acetobacteraceae bacterium | reverse complement strand
GCTCGCCGTCCGTCAGGATGCTGTCGCGATGGTCCGCCGCTCCCTCCAGGATCGGCACCTCGCAGGTGCCGCACACCCCCTGCTCGCAGGAGCATGGCACATCGATGCCGGCGGCGTTCAACACCTCCAGCACGCTCTGGTCCGCGCCCACCATCAGCGTCATGCCCGACTGCGCGCACACCACCTGGAAGCTATCCGCCACGGCGTTGTCCAGGCTCTCGCGGGCCGAGAACCACTCGAAGCGGACGATGCCCTCGGGCCAGCCGGCGGTCGCCTGCTCGACGGCGTTCATCAGCGCGGCCGGGCCGCAGCAATACAGCACCGTACCCTCGGACGCCGTCCGCAGCCGGGCCGCCACGTCGAGGCGGGTGCCGTTGTCGGACGCGTGCACCGCCACCGTGCCGCCCAACGCCGCGGCCTCGGCAAGGAACGGCGCGTCCGCGGCGCGGCGGGTGCAGAACAGCAGCGTCCACGGCACGCCCTGCGCCCCCGCCGCCCGCATCATCGGCAGCAACGGGGTGACGCCGATGCCGCCGGCGATGAACAGGTACTCGCGTGCCGCCACCAGCGGGAAGGTGTTGCGCGGCACACCGACCTGCATCAACGCGCCCGGGCGCAGGTCGCGGTGGATTGCTTGCGACACGCGCCCGCCCTCCACCTCACGCACGCCGACCCGGTAGGTGCGGCGGTCCGCCGGGTCGCCGCACAGCGAGTACTGCCGCATGGTGCCATCGGGCAGGTGCACGTCGACATGGGCGCCGGGCGTGAACGGCGGCAGCTCGCCGCCGTCGGGCGCCACGAAATCGAGCGACAGCACGCCTGGCGCTTCCCAGGTGATGCGGCGCAGGCGGACGGTCAGCGTGCTGCCTGCGACGGCAGTGTCCATACGGTCAGATCTCGACTGGCGCCAGGCGGTTGAGCACGGCGCGGGCCATGCTGTAGCCGGCGGTGAGGGAGCTTTTCGGGTTGTCGAGCGAGGGCCGCCCTTCCAGCCGGATGGTGAAATCGGCGCAGGCGGAGCGCACCGACACTTCATGCACGTTGCGGGAGACGGCGGGGTCGGCGACCAGCTGCACCTGGGTATCGTCAAAGCCGACGCCGGCCAGCGCCACCGTGGCGGCGACGTTGGCGTTGCTTGGGTAGTCGAGGGCGGCCTGGCGCGCGGTGCCCTCGTAGAAGACCACCGCCTCGGTCAGGGCGTTCAGGTCCACCGTGAGTTCCGCCGGCGTGCCGCGCCAGGCGTGCGGCGGCTTGCGGCCGACATAGGTGACGGAGTCGAGGCCGGCAAGCTTGACCGCGGCCAGCACGTCGATGCCGCCGGCGGCGCCGGGCGGCAGCAGCAACTGCGCGCCGCTGCGCAGGGCCGCCGTCTCCAGCTCCTGCCGCAGCGCGTCGTCCGCCAGCGAGCCGACCGACACCAGCATCAGGTCGGATGCGTTCGCCAGCAAGGTGGGGCCGTACTCCCGCACCGCGGCATGCCCGGCGCACTCCGCCACCAGGTCAAGCCGGTCGGCGGTGAATTCCGCCAAGGTCTGGCGCACCACGCACGTCGTCGCAACCCGGCTGCCGAAGCGTTCCACCAGCGCATCGCCGGTCACCCGCGCGTCCTGGAGGACCAGGACCGAAAGGAAGTCCAGCGGCAGCGGCAGCTCCTGCGCCAACGCCTCCAGCATAATGGCCGCCATGCCACCGGCGCCGATCACGCCCAGCCGGCGGAGCATCACTTCACCCCTCCAGCGGCGCCGGCAGGCGGCCCGGCGAAGCTCTCGCCGAACGGGCCGACCGCGGCCATGTCGACCTCGATCATGCAAGGCCCGGAGACGGCCAGGGCGCGGTCGAGCGCAGGGGCGAAATCCTCGGTGCGGCCGACGCGCTCGTGCGGCATGGCGACCGCCTGGCACAGCAGCGAAAAGTCCGGGGTCAGGATGTCGGCATACGCATGCCGGCCGCCGTATTGGGCATCCTGGATATTGCGGATCACGCCGTAGCCGCAATCATTCATCAAGACGAACACCAGGTTGGCCTCCACTTCCATTGCAGTAGCGATTTCGCCGATCATAAGTTGCGAACCGCCGTCACCAAGCAATGTTATGGTCTTGGCCGCGCTGTTCGCCATAGCCGCCCCGATGCCCATCGCGATGCCCTGGCCGATGCCGCCGCCCAGCGCGTGCACGCCCAGATGCGGCGCCGCGATGCGCACGTAGCGGTTGCCGAACGTGCTGTTGGCGATGGTCACGTCGCGCACCCACGGATGCCGCCCGGCGAGCACCCGGCCGCCCAAGGCGTCGGCGATGACGCCGTAGGGACCGAGCTGCCTCTGCAACGCCGCCTCCGACTCCGCGCGCGCAGTGGCGATGGCATCGAGGAACGCGGGGTCGGCGGCCAGGGTGGCGGGCAGCCGCGCCAGCAGTCCCTCCAGCGCCAGGCGCGCGTCGCCAGGGACGAACAGCTCCACGGGGTAGTTGCGCCCGGCCTGCGCCGCGTCGGCGTCGACCTGCGCCAGCGGCGGCAGCCGGGCGGCGTTGTTGCGCGTCTCGTTGCCGCGCAGGCGCGAACCCACCACCAGCATCAGGTCGCAGCGGTCATAGACGCCCTGCGCCGCCGGCGTCATGTTGAACGCGCCGAGGCTGCGCGGATGCCCCTCCGGCACGGTGGCGCGGCCGTTGGTGCTGGTGACGGCGCCGAACCCGCGCCCGACCAGGGCCGTCGCCGCATCGGCCGCCCCCCGCGCCCCGCCGCCGAGCCACAGCAGCGGCTGTTTCGCCGCCAACACCATTTCCGCAAGAACGTCGAGCAGCCGTGGGTCCGGCGCCGGCGGCGTGACGCTGCACTGCGCCGGCACGGAGCGGCGGCGGACCATCGCGCGCTGCACGTCGACGGGGACCTCCAGCGCGACGGGGCCGCTCGGCGCCGTCAGCGCGGCGCGGGCGGCGGCGACCAGGGTGTCGACCGCCGCCTCCGGCTCCCACACCCGGAAATAGGCCTTGCTGATCGCCTTCAGCATGTCGCCCTGCCGCGGCACGTCATGGATGGCGGCCCGGTCGCGGTCCATGAACGCGCGGTCGACCTGCGTCGTGATGTGCAGCACGGGCGACCCGGCGGTCAGCGCCTCCAGCTGCGACCCGGCCGCGTTGCCCGCCGCCGTGCCCGTGCTGGTGACCACCACGCCCAGCGAGCGCGACACCCGGGCGTAGGCGTCGGCCATGTTCATCGCCCCCGCCTCGCCGCGCGCCGGCACGAAGCGGATGCGGCCCTGACGCGCGACGGCGTCCAGGATCGGCATGTTGTGGATCGAGATCACGCCGAACATCGTGCTAACGCCGAGATCGGCCAAGGCGCACGCGATCAGGTCGCCGACAGGTTCGGTCAACCGGCCACCTGCATCACGAAATGCCCGAGGGCGGCGGCGACGAGGCCGGGTGCCTCCAGCGGCAGCGCGTGCCCGGCCTCGGCGACGGTCAGCACGGGCGTGGCGCAGCGCAATGCGGCGTGGACGGCGGCGGCGTTGGCGGGCGGCGTCACCAGGTCCTCGTCGCCGGTGCCGACCAGGCTGGGGCCACGCGTGCGGGCGGCGTCGGCCAGAAGGTCGCCGGCGCCGAGCGCGTGCACCGCCTGCGCATAGGCAGCCGGGTCGAGCGCCGCCATGGCGTCCCGCGCGCGCCGCAGCAGGTCCGGCTTGGTCTCCGGGCGGTGCAGCAGGCGGCCGGCGCGAGCCTGGGCGAACATCGCCGGGCCGAGCGCGTCGAGGTCGCCGATCCGCGCCTGCACGGTCGCCGGCAACGGCTGGCCCTCGGCGACCCGGTATCCCAGGGCGGGCGAGAACACGGCGAGGCCAGCCACCCGCCCGGGATAGGCGGCGGCGAACCGGCAGGCGAACAAGGTTCCGAGCGAGTGGCCCGCCAGCACTACGCGCTCGATGTCCAGCTCGTCCAGCAGCGCCGCCAGCCGCTCGGCATAGTGCGCGGGCGTCGGCGCCGCGACATTGAGGCGGTCCGACTCCCCGTAGCCGGGCGCGTTCCAGGCGATCGCCGTGATGCCGGGGTCGAGCGCCGCCATGACAAGCTCCCAGCTCCGCGCGTTGCTGCCGATGCCGTGCAGCAGCACCAGCGGCACGCCGTCTTGCGTGCCGCGGCGCGACAGCGTCGCGATCCCGGCGGCGAGGCTGCGGATCATGCGTGCCCTTCGGTCAACGGATCGCCCGCGGCAAGTAGTGCAACACCCGGCGCTCCACCGCCGCCACCGCCCAGTACAGCACGATGCCGATCACCGTCAGCAGGATGATGGCATCGAACACCATGGCCGTGTTGGCCTGACCCTCGCCGTAGGTGATAAGGTAGCCGAGACCCACCTCGCCGCCGACCAGCTCGCCTACGGTGATGCCGATGACGGCCAGGGTGGCGCCGATGCGCAGCCCCGCCATCAGGTTCGGGATCGAGGACGGGAACAATACCTTCCAGAACACCTGCGCGCCGCTCATGCTGTAGGCGCGGGCCAGGTTGACCAGGTCGCGGTCGACGGTGCGGATAGATTGCAGCACGTTGACCATAATCGGGAAGAACACCACCAGGATCGTGACGACCAGCTTGGGCCAGGCGTTGTAGCCCATCCACATGATGAACAGTGGCGCGAACGCCACCTTCGGCGCGATCTGCAGGGCGAGGATATACGGCGACAGCACCCGTTCCCACAGCGGCGACAGCCCGAGCGCGTAGCCGAAACCGGCACCGAGCAGCCCGCCCATGACGAACCCGGCCGCCGCCATGCTGGCCGTGGAGGCGACGTGCATCGCCAGGTCCTCCTGCGTCCACAGCCGCACCATCTCGCGGGCGAGGTCGGTGACGCGCGGGATGATGAACTTCGGCACCCCCAGCGCCGGCGGCAGGAACTGCCAGGCCAGCAGCACGGCGACCGCCACGGCGACGCTCGCCGCCGGCAGCCTGATGGCGGCGAGGATGTTGCGGGTGGCGCGAGGCGCGGCGAGAACAGCCGGTGCGGCCAGGGCCTCAGCTTGCGATGAAGTCATTGGTGTACAGGTCGGCGACGGGAACGGCGGTCTGCACGATGTTGTTGTCGACGTAGAACTTCTCCACCATCGCCAGCCGCTGCTGGTCGAAGCGGCCGAGGTCGGCAGCCGGCTCGGTGCGGTAGACGTCGCTGCCGTAGCGGCGCAGCACACGCTCGACCGCCGCCTCGCGCCCGGCCTGCTGCGGGACCGCGGCGACGAAGGTCTTCGCCGCCGCCGCCGGGTCGTCCATGCAGTCGCGCAGGCTGTGCAGCATCGCCTGCACGAAGCCGCCGACCGCCGCCGGGCGCTTCCTGATCACGTCGTCGGACGCGTAAACCGCCTGCGCCATCGCCGGGAACACCGAGTTGATGTCGATGTGGTCGAGTTTGACCCCAGCCGACTGGATGTCGTCGGTCCAGTCCGGCGTCGCCATGATGCCATCCAGCGACCCGGCGATCATCAGTTGCGTCATGCCCGCCGGCCCGACCGCCTGGATTTGCAAGTCAGTCTTCTTGATCCCGCTGGCCGCCAGCACGCCGAGCAGGGCGAAGTAGCTGGTGTCCTGGTAGCCGATCACGCCGATCTTCTTGCCGCGCAGGTCCGCCAGGCCGTGCACGCCCACCTCCTGCCGGGTGGCGATGCTGAACAGCGACTTGCCGCCAAGCAGCAGCACGCCGCGCACCTCGGGGCCGTTGGAGCGCACGATCATCGCCGTCTCGCCGACGCCGCCGCCGAGGTCGGCATTGCCCACGGCGACCTGCTTGGCGGTGTCGGCGCCGCCGCGCCCCGTCTGGAACGTCACCGCCAGGCCCTGGGCGGCGAAGTAGCCGCGCGCCATGGCGACCTGGTGCGGCACGAACGCGACCAGGCTGGGCGGCGCCGGGAACAGGAAGGTGACGGGCTCCGCGGCGGACGCGGACCGCACGATGGCGGGTGCTGCCAGCAGCCCGCCGAGGACGGCGCGGCGGGTGATGCGGATGGCGGGTTCTCCTGGAGTCATGCGTCGATGCGGTCGGCGAGGTGCAGGGCGTCGAACAGGTGGACGATCAGTTCGCGCGCCCGCTGGGTGGCCTGCCGCGCGATCGGGTTCTCGCGCTGGCCGATGCCGACGGCGATGTCCTCGACGATGCGCCCGGGCCGCTCGCTCATCACCAGGATGCGGTCCGCCATCGCCACGGCCTCGGCCAGGTCGTGGGTGATCAGCAGCGTGGTGACGCCGGAGCCGCTGATGGTCTCGGCGAAGCTTTTCTGCAGGATCAGCTTGGTCTGCGCGTCGAGCGCCGAGAACGGCTCGTCCAGCAGCACCAGTTCCGGCTGGATCGCCAGGGTGCGGGCGAGCGCCGCGCGCTGCCGCTGGCCGCCGGAGAGCTGGTACGGGTAGTGGTCGGCGAGTTCGGTCAGGCGGCAGCGGGCCAGCTCGCGCAATGCGCGCTCCCGCCGCTCCGCCCCCGTCATGGCGCGGGCTTCGAGGCCGAACTGCACGTTGCCCGCGATCGTGCGCCACGGCAGCAGCAGGTCCTTTTGCAGCATGAAGCCGACATGGGCGCTCGGCCCGGCGACGGGCTTGCCGCGCAGCGCCACGATGCCCTCGGTCGGACGGTCCAGGCCGGCGACCAGGTTCAGGATGGTGCTCTTGCCGCAACCGGACGGGCCGACGATGGCGACGAACTCGCCCTGGCCGACCGTGAAGCTCAACGACTGCACAGCGGTGAACACGGCACCCGAGCCGACCGCGGGGAAGCGGCGGGTCACGGATTGCAGCTCCAATGCGGCGGCTTCGTCCAGCATGAGCGCAACCCTGTAGAACGTTCGCATCTGAACGAACGGTTCGTATTGGCATAACGATAGAACCCGGGCGCTGCGTCCGTCAATCAACGCGCGCCGCTCCCTACCCTTCTTTCCTTGCGGGAGGAGGGGTAGCCACGACATGCACCTCGCAACATGCGCTCTTTCCCGCTTCTTGCCGCAAGAGCAGTGGAAAGTTAGCCGCTGCCCTTGGCGAGTAGTGTCTCAGTTTGAGATGTGAGCCTGATCCGCCACCCTTTGGCGGACCGTCTGAGACCGGGACGCCAAGACCACTGTCCATATTTGGAGGGAAGCTGACGGACAGCGCCGTATGTGCTAACCTTGAATCGGCAGAACTGATGGCAAGATGATTCGTGATGTCGGGCACCGATGAGAATTTGGAACTTGATGTTCCATTCCCGCTGGAGGTCCTAATTCTCGCCACCGCCGTTTCGGACCAAACTAAGAATCGCAAAGGCAGGGCTAGTTGGATAAGGGAAGTCGGGCAAAAAG
>CAXSFF010000118.1:0-7319 GCA_964236035.1 uncultured Acetobacteraceae bacterium | reverse complement strand
AACCGAGGACATGCAGCGCATCTTCTCCGGCATCCAGCCGTCTGGCGTCCCCACCCTCGGCAACTACCTCGGCGCCATCCGCAACTGGGTCGCGCTGCAGGCGGACCACGAGTGCCTGTTCTGCGTCGTCGACCTGCACGCCATCACCGTCTGGCAGGACCCGGCCGCCCTCGCCGCCGCCACGCGCGACCTGGCGGCGGCGCTGCTGGCCTGCGGCGTCGACCAGCGCAGCGTGCTGTTCCACCAGTCCGGCGTCGGCGCCCACACGCGGCTGGCGTGGATCTTCAACTGCGTGGCGCGGCTCGGCTGGCTGAACCGCATGACGCAGTTCAAGGACAAGGCGGGCAAGGACCGCGAGGCGGCGTCCGCCGGGCTGTATGTGTACCCGAACCTGATGGCGGCCGACATCCACGCCTACCACGGCACCCGGGTGCCCGTCGGGGACGACCAGCGGCAGCACCTGGAACTCGCCAACGACATCGCCCAGAAGTTCAACCACGACTACGGCGTCGACTTCTTCCCCACCATCGAGCCGCTGATCATGGGCCCCGCGGCGCGGGTGATGAGCCTGCGCGACGGCACCAGGAAGATGAGCAAGTCCGACCCGTCGGACCAGAGCCGCATCAACCTGACCGACGACGCCGACGCCATCGCGCTGAAAATCCGCCGCGCCAAGACCGACCCGGCGCCGCTGCCGGGCGAGGCGCGCCTGCTGGAGGATCGCCCGGAGGCGCGCAACTTGGTCGGCATCTACGCCGCGCTGTCGGACCTGGACCACCAGGCCGTGCTCGACCGGCACGGCGGCAGCGGTTTCGGCCCGTTCAAGGAGGCGCTGGCCGAGCTGCTGGTGGCGAAGCTGGCCCCGATCGCCGCCGAGACCCGGCGCTGGCTGGCGGACCCGGGCACGGTCGACCGCCTGTTGCTGGAGGGCGCCGCCAAGGCCGCCGCCATCGCCGACCCGATTGTGGCGGAGGCGGAGCGGCTGGTGGGCTTCCTCAAGCCCGCGCGGTAGCCCCGGAGCGCCAACCATGGTCGTCGAGACCGTCTTCCGCCTCGCCAACTTCCTGGCGGTGATCGGCTGGATCGTGCTGGTGCCGGCCACCCTGTTCGGCTGGAAGCGCGCGATCGATGGGCTGTGCGGCGTCGCCGTCCCGCTGGTGCTGGCCGCCGCCTACGTCGTGGTGCTGGCGTCGTCCTGGAGCGGCGTCAAGGTCGACCTCAACTCGGTCGCCGGCATCTCGGCGCTGTTCCAGCAACCGGCGGCGGCGCTGGCCGGCTGGCTGCACTATCTCGCCTTCGACATGGTGGTGGGCGTCATGCTGGCCCGGCGCATGCAGCAAGACGGCGTGCCGCGCCTGGTCATGCTGCCCGTGATGCTGCTGACGTTCTTCGTGGGCCCCGCCGGCTTCCTGCTGTTCCACGCGGTCCGCCTCGCGCGCGGCAACCTGGCAAGTGCGCCACCGCCGCCAACGAAATCCAAACCGGCGCGGCGGACGGCGGGGCCAGCCTCGAAAGCCTAGCCGGCGAACCAGACCGGGAACGGGTTGATGCCTACCAGGTGCGAGTGGCCGCCGAGCATCAGCACATAGGCCGCCACCCCCGCCGCCGGCCGCCACCAGCCGAGTTCGCGGGCGCTGACCGTGCTGCGCCCTTGCAGGATGGCGGCGAACGGCACGATCGAGGTCTGCCGGGCGAACGCGTCCCACGCCGACGCGCCCAGCGCCCGGCGGCGCTTGGCGTCGATCGACACGGTGCCGGCGGCGGCCACGATCGCCAGCGCGGCGAAGAACAGCAGCGATGCCACGTCGCCGTTGCCGATCAGGTGCACCGCCGCCCAGATGAATACGCCGACCAGGAACGGGTGCCGGGTGATGCGCACGATGCCCTGGGGCGGCCGGGCGACCAGGCCCTCCTGCGCGACGGAGGTCGGGTTCGGCGTCGCCAGCCCAATCACCACCAGCAGGAACGCCGGCAGCATCAGCACCAGCTGGAAAAGCTTCCACCACTCGAGCTGCCCCCAAGTCGGGACATAGTCGGCGGCCTTGTAGGCCGAGACCAGCCAAACGATGGTGGCGACGGAGGCGAGGGAGAACGCGACCATGTAGGGGCGCAGCCCGATGCTCGCCACCATGCGGTCGCGCGCCTGCGTGCCGGAGACGCCGAGATGGATGCCGATGAAGGCGAGGGCAGCCAGGATGAGAGAGATCATCGGCCCTATCTACGGTTCGGCAGCGCCATGGCAAGCGTCTAGGGCGTGGCCGGCGTTGCCTGGATCGCCGTGCCGGTGTCGTCGGGGGTGAACTTCATGGTGACCACGGCGCGCTTGGCGCAGGCCTGCAGGGTCCAGCGCTCGGTCCAGGGCTTCAGCGTTGCGCCGGGTTGCGGCTTGGCGCCGGGCGACTGGCCGTCGACGCCGACGAAATCGGTGTTCACGATGCCGCCCTGGGTGCAGCCGGGAGGCATCGCGCCCATGCCGGCGGCGGCGTACTGCACGCTGTCCTCCTGCAGCTGCGGGTCCGTGATGGTGCTGCCGGGCAGCAACGGATGCGTGGCCGTCTTGCCGTCGGGCTGCACCTTGGTCAGGGCGTTGAGCTGGCGCGAGCCGCCGCAGCCCGTCTCCGTGATCGCCTCCTTCCATGCCCCCGCCACCGGCTTGCCGGCGGAGTCGAGGCGCAGCGGCTCCAGCATGCCCACCTCGCCGGTGGTCGAGTAGCTGGCGCTGGTGCAGGGCTGCGGCAGCGCCGCGTCCACTGCCTGCGCCGCGGCGAGCAGGTCGTGGCGATGCTCGGGCCGTTGCAGCAGCGCCACCAGGCCCGGCGGCGGCCCGGCGGCGGGCGGCGCGGGCGGGTCGGCGGCAAATGCCACGCCCGGCCAGATCATCATGGACAGCGGCATCATCAGCCCAAACCGCGCAGCCAGGCGCATCGCATCCCCCCACCGTTGCATGATCCCGTCCGCCTGGCCCGGCGCCGTCTCAGGCCTGGGAGGCGGCGCCGTTGGCCAGCGCGTTGGTCAGGACGTGCAGCGTGGTGCGGAGTTGCTCGATGTCCAACGCGCCGAGCGACGTGCGGTGTTCGACCGCCTGGCGCGCCTCGCACAGCCCGTCGTGCAACGCCCAGCCCCGCTCGGTCAACGAGATGTCGACCACCCGTTCGTCCTCGACGCGGCGCTCGCGCACGATCAGGCCGGCCGCGGAGAGCCGCTTCAACAAGGGGGTCAGCGTCCCGGGATCGAGCTTGAGCGCGCGTGCCAGGTCGCCCGAGGTCATCGAAGGCGTCTCCATCAAGGCCAGCACCACGAGGTACTGCGGATACGTCAACCCATGCTCGGCCAACATCGAACGGTAGGAGCGGGTGACGGCGTGGGTTGCCGAATACAGCGCGAAGCAGAGCTGGCGCTGCAGCGAAAGAGCCTCGGCAATGGTGCGGACGGTCATGGTGTCACTTTTGCATGGGTTCGTGGGATCGAAAAGACAAAGGGCGATGCCCCGTGTGAGATCATCGCGAAAGCATCGCGATTTTGCCGTTGGTGGCCGTTCCGGCGCCGCATCGCTCCCTTGACTTGGCCCCCTTGACTTGGCTCCTGGGCCGGCGTGGCATGGCGCCATGCCCGACATGCATCCATCCCTACGCTTCTCCGACATCACGGCGCCCACCCCGACCCGCGATGGCCTGACGGCCGCCTATGCCGCATTGCACGCGCAGCTCCACCAGCATCCTGAACCGGAGGCGTTGCGGCGCGTGCTGGCCGATTGGGACGCCCTGCGGCGCGAAATCGATAGCTGGAGCGCGCTGGTGCACCTGAAATTCGCCCAAAATACGGCGGATGCCGAGGCCAAGGCGGCCCGCGAGTACGCCGACGCGCTGGCCCCCGTGACCACGGGGCACGAGGTCGCCATGAAGCGGCGCCTGCTCGCCACGCCCGGAGTCGAGGCCCTCGCCGGCAGCCACGCGCTGCGCTTGTGGGAAACCGACGTCACCACCTTCGACCCGGCGATCGCCGCGGCGTTGGAGGAAGAGTCCAGGCTCGGCGCCCGCTACACCGAGCTGCTGGCCAGCGCCGCCATCGCCATCGACGGCCACACGGTCAACCTCGCCGGCCTCGGCCCCTATGCCGAGAACGCCGACCGCGACATCCGCCACGCCGCCGAGCAGGCGCGCTGGGCGTTCTTCGCGGCGCACGGCGAGGAGCTGGACCAGCTTTACGATCAGTTGGTGCGCCTGCGGCACGGCATGGCGACGACGCTGGGCTTCGACAGCTACACCCCGCTCGGCTACCGCCGCATGCGCCGGGTGGACTACGACGCGGCGGACGTGGCGCGCTACCGCGACCAGGTGGCCGAGCATGTGGTGCCCCTGGTCGCCCGACTGATGGAGCAGCGCCGCATCACCCACGGCTGGGACCGGCTGCAATACTGGGACGAGGCGCTGATCGACCCGCTCGGCAACCCGCGCCCGGCCGGCGACCACGACTTCCTGGTGGCGCAGGCGCAGGCCATGTTCGACGGCATGGACCCGCGGCTGGGCGGCTTCTACCGGCTGATGGCCGGCGGCGGCTTCCTCGACCTGAAGAACCGCCCGGGCAAGGCCGGCGGCGGCTTCTGCACCTCGTTCCCGACCCAGGGCGTGCCGTTCATCTTCGCCAACTTCAACGGCACCCAGGCCGACATTGGCGTGTTCACCCACGAGATGGGCCATGCCTTCCAGAACTGGGAAAGCCGCGGCCAGCTCGGCATCGACACCCTGTGGCCCACCATGGAGGCGGCGGAGATCAACTCCATGGGCCTGGAGTTCCTCACCCATCCGCAGATGCACCTGCTGGTCGGCGACGCGGAGGCCGAGCGGTTCCGCCGCATGCACCTGGTTTCGTCGCTGGCGTTCCTGCCATACGGGGTCTGCGTCGACCACTTTCAGCATGAGGTCTACGCCAACCCGCATGCGACCCCGGCCGAGCGCCACGCCATCTGGCAGCGCCTGGAACGCCGCTACCTGCCCTGGACGGACTATGGCGACCTCGCCTACCCGGCGCTGGGCGGGCGCTGGCAGGCCAAGCCGCACATCTATCTCTCGCCGTTCTACTACATCGACTACACGCTGGCGCTGTGCTGCGCGATGCAGCTCTGGGTGAAGTCGCGCCAGGACTATCCGGCCGCCCTCGACGCCTACGTGACGCTGTGCGGGCGCGGCGGCGCGGCGCCGTTCCAGGAGCTGGTGCGCTCCGCCGGCCTGGTGTCGCCGTTCGCGCCCGGGGCGCTGGCGGAAGTGGTGCGCGAGGCCGAGGCCGTGTTGGCGGCGTGAGCGCCATGGGCGTACTGACGGCGTGAGCGCCGTAGGCGTCAGCGAGTCCGGCGCGCGCGCGGTGGCGTTGCTGGTCGCGGCGACGTTCTTCATGGAGTACCTCGACGGCTCCGTGCTGGCCACGGCGCTGCCGGCGATGGCGCAGGACTTCCGCATCGGCCCCGTGTCGCTGGGCATCGGCATCAGCGCCTACCTGCTGACGCTGGCCGTGTTCATCCCCGTCAGCGGCTGGATCGCCGACCGCTTCGGCACCCGCAGCGTGTTCACGGCGGCGATCGCGATCTTCACGGCGGCGTCCGCCTTGTGCGCGCTGTGCAACGGGCTGTGGCCGTTCGTCGCCGCCCGCGTGCTGCAAGGCGTCGGCGGCGCGATGATGGTGCCGGTCGGGCGCCTGGTCGTGTTGCGCACCACGGAGAAGCGCCACCTGGTGAACGCCATCTCCCTGCTGACCTGGCCCGCCTTGGCCGCGCCTATCCTCGGCCCACCGGTTGGCGGCTTCCTAGTCGCCTATGCGTCATGGCGGTGGATCTTCCTGATCAACCTGCCCGTCGGCCTCGCCGCCATCGTGCTGGCCCGCATCCTGATGCCGAACCTCATATCCGGCGACCGCCGCCCGTTCGACTGGCCCGGCTTCGTGCTGACCGGCGGCGCGCTGGCCACGCTGATGGAGGCGCTCGAGCTCACTGGGCAACCCGGCGTCGCCTGGCCGGTCGCGGCGGGCCTGCTGGCGGTCGGCCTGGCGATGGGCACCGCCGCCGTGCGCCATGCCAGGCGGGCGCTGCACCCGATGCTGGACCTGAGCGCGATGCGGATACCGACCTTCGCCGTGACGCAGACCGGCGGCATGATCTTCCGCGTCGTCATCGGCACGGCGCCGTTCCTGCTGCCGCTGATGTTCCAGGTCGGTTTCGGCCTGGACGCGTTCCACGCCGGGCTGCTGATGCTGGGCGTGTTCGTGGGCAACCTGCTGATGAAGTTCGCCACCGTGCGCGTGCTGCGGCAATGGGGCCACCGCACCGCCGGGGTCGCGACGGCGCTGGCGGCGAGCCTGTCGATGCTGGGCTGCGCGCTGCTGTACCCGGCCACGCCGCTGGCCTTGCTGCTGCCCGTGCTGACGGTCGGCGGGCTGAGCCGGTCGATGCAGTTCACCCTGCTCGGCACGCTGTCGTTCGCGGACGTGCCCCCTGCCCGCATGAGCGGCGCCAGCAGCCTGTCCAGCGTGACGCAGCAGATGTCGTCCGGCCTGGGCGTGGCGCTGGGGGCGGCGTTGCTGCACGTGGTGGTGGGGCTGAACGGCCGCATCACGCCCTTGGTGGCCGACTTCCATGTGGTGTTCGCGGTGCTGGCGGGGCTGACCTTGCTGGGCGTGCCGTTCCTGCTGCGTCTCCCAGCCGACGCTGGCGCGGAGGTCAGCGGCTACAGGGAAGCGTGATGCTTCCTTCTCCCCTCCCCTTGCGGGAGGAGTCGACGCGCGCAGGGTGGTTGGTGTTGCTAACCCCTCCTCCCGGCCTCCTCCCGCAAGGGGAGGAGGAGAAGCATAGGGTCAGCGTCCGGTGAACTTCGGCGGGCGCTTCTGCATGAAGGCGGTGCGGCCTTCCGTGTAGTCGGCGCTGTCGAAGCAGGTCGCGACCGCCCGCAGCACGGCGTCCATGTCGCGGTCCGCCGGGTCGGCCATGGCGGCGTTGGCGATCAGCTTCATCCCCGTCACCGAAAGCGGCGCGTTGCCGGCGATCGTGCGGGCCAGGGCGTCGACCGCCTGCGGCAGCTCGGCCGCCGGCACGACGCGGTTGACCAGGCCGATGCGCAACGCCTCCGCCGCGTCGATGCGCTCGCCGCTGAACAGCAGCATGCGGGCGTGCGACTGGCCGACCAGCGACACCAGGCGGCGCACCATGTCGAACCCGTAGGCGATGCCGAGCTTGGCGGCGGGGATGCCGAACGCCGCGTCATCGGCGGCGATGCGGATGTCCGCCTGCATGGCGATGCCGAGGCCGCCGCCCAGGCAGAAGCCCTGGATGCGCG
>CAXSFF010000117.1:0-7371 GCA_964236035.1 uncultured Acetobacteraceae bacterium | reverse complement strand
ACTTCTCAGCGAAAATTCTGACCCCTCCCGGGTCAGATCTCAATGCAACTCAACAAGCAGTGTCGCTGTATGAGGTGGGTGAGCCAGCCAGACGTCACTGCGCCTGACGCCCGTGGTTTAAGATGGTCTTGATCTGCACCGTTCCGCGCGACCAGCGCTGCGGTGGCGGCCTAGCCGCGGGACCTGTCTCGTCCGGTGGAAAGGTGAACTGTGCCGCCTCTGCCACGAGCGGCGACGGGTCGGCTCGGAACGCCTCCAGCCGCGCCAGGCGCGCTGCCGTCCAGCCCAGCCGCAGGCTGCCGGCCTGGGCGTGCAACGCGGCCAGTGCAAGGCGCCGGAGCCGCTCGTCCCCTGCCGAGGCCAGCGCCGCCTCGATGGCTTCCACCTCCTCGAGCCGCAACCCGCGGGACGTTTCCAGCGATCCGACGGCCCGGGACAATGACCCGGCGTGCAGCGTGTCCACGGCCTGGCCGAACCAGGCTGGAAGCGCGGCGGCGGGCAGCGCCGAGGCGGCCAGCTCGGCGCACAGACCGGCCAGCGCTGGATCCGGGAACAGCGTATGAAGCACCGCCTCGACCGTCGGCCTCCTTTGGTCCCGCCGCCACATGGCCCATTGCTGTAGCTGCGCCACCAGTATGGACACGGCCAGGCGATTGGCACGCAGGCCGGCAGCCGCCTCGCCCACCCGCGCGGAGCGCCGCCCGGCATAGGTCGCAAACACCGACTTGGCCGCAGCGCGGCACTCGTCTGGGAAGGCCGAGGCGAGCGCGTCCAGCAGGGGAGCGAGCAAGGCCTCTTCACGGTCGGCCAGCGGCTGCGTCGCGCACCGTCCCAGGGCCGCCATCCGCACCCGCGGGTTCGGGTGCGCTAGCAGCCCGGCAAGCAGGCGAGCCAGGCGTTCCTCGGCAACAGGGGACAGGGCGTTGCCGGGCACGCGCGAAGCAGCGACGGCGATGGCCGGATCGGTCGAGAGGGCTGCGCGGTCGAGCACCGTCCAGGTCTCGTCCTGCTCCAGGCGGCTCCACAGGGCGCGTATCAGGGCCACGAATACGTCGCGGTGCGGGGCTGCCGTACCCGGCGCAAGCAGGCCAAGCAGCCAGGCGTAGGCGTCCTCGCCGGGCAACTCGCCCACGAGGCGCACGACCTCCTTGGCCACCGTGACCTTCTCCCGTGGCACCCCACGCAGGATGCCGAGCGCACGGGGGACCGGCATCTCGCCGAGGAGACGGCGCAGGGCGTAGGTGGCGATCCCGGCACGGGCATCACTCAGCGCGGCCTGCACGGTGGGCAGGCCGTCGCCCGTGTCGCGCCGGCCCAGGCCGCGCAGGGCCGCTTCCCGCGCGACCGGCCGCGGCTCCTCGAGAGCGGCGAGGAGCACCAGCATGTCCGGCTCCGTGTCCGGCAGGGCGGCGAGCTGCGCGATGGCGGCGGACAAGGTCGGGCTGGGGCACCTCTCGTCGGTGACGACGCTGCCCAAGCTGGCCGCGAACAGCGCCTGCTGCGTCGGCGTCCATCGCCCGAATCCGGTGCAAAACGGCAGCACGATCGTGGTGTCGCCTGTCGCGAACCGGCCCTTGTAGGCGGTGCGTCCCAGGAAGGGCGTGAGCAGGTCCTGGCGGTGCCGGTGCAGGTAGGTGAACACCGGGGGTCGCGTTGCCCAGCTCGGGTCCTCCTGCAGCAGGACGGGCACGAGCGCGCGTAGACGATCAGGCCAGTTGCGCTCCAGCACCTGCAGAGCGTTACCTGCCGAGGCCGCGGTGCCGTGGCGCGCGATCTGCCCGAGCGCGTCGGCCAGCCCGTCCCAGGCTGGCGCCAAGTGACGCCCCAGCGTCGTGGCCAGCGCGAACACAGCTCCGTCCCGCTCGTGCCGCAGCCACTCGTCCACGACAGGCGCCAGCGCGGGGGCGAGACGCCGGATGTCCTCGCGCCGCAGATGCCGGTCGAGGCTGGGTGCGGTCAGGGCGCCACGTTCGCGCGCCAGCGTCGCCAGCCATCCCGCTGCCCAGTCGGGATGGCGGGGCAGCAACGCGGTGACGATGCGCCCGACCTGCATGGCCGTCGCCGTCGAGAGGTCGGCCGCGTCCAGGGCGTGACGGAACGCCGTGCCGAGATCAGGAAGGTGGGCGGCATCCCACATCGAGAGTGGCAGGCCGGCCACCGCGCCCAGCAGCCTGCCCCGCACCGGATCCTGCTCGAAGCGGCGGGCCAGGAGGAAGGTGAGCAGGTCGGCGGCCCGGCCGCGGTCGAACCGGACGCAAGCGGTGAGCGTGGCAAGGGCGACGGCGCGCAGGTCCGCGTCCGGGTCGCCGAGGAAGGGATCGAGATGAGTGCGCGCCTCGTTCCACGGCAGCAGGCCGGCATAGGGCAGGTATGCACCCGGGCGGGTCGCCAGGGCAGGGAGCGCCAGGTGCCGGCGCGCCTCCGCCTCGCGCAGCGGGCGCGGCAGCAGGAGGAGGATGGCGAGGGGAATGGCCCCGTCCTTGTCGCGCCAGCCCAGATTCGCAACCTCGTAGACCGCCGCACGCAGGTCGGGGGCAAGCCGGCGCAGCCAGCGGAACGGCGCGTTCGACCTTCCACCCAGGGTGCCGAAGCGGACCAGAAGAGCAAGCAGCCGATCCCGGTCCAGCCGTTTTGCGGCAGGAGCGAAGGACACCGGGCATGGGGCGGGTGCAGCGAGGCAAAGGTCGGCCACCGCCGCAGGACAGCGCCTGACAAATCCGTCCAGCGGCAGGGAGGCGAGCGGGACGTGCCGGGCGAGGGCGGTCGCGAGTTCCACTGCGGCATCCGGGCAGGACTCGACCAGTGCCGGCAAGGCGGTCCGGGCCTCTGCGGCGAGACGGCCGTCCAGCTCCGGCGCAGCCTGCACCGCCCCGGTCAGGATGGCGGCGGCCGTGTGTGGGTGGTGTCGGGCGAGTGCGCGCCAGTCCAGGTCGCCCACCGCCCTGGCCGCGTCGGGCAGGTGGCGGGCCACGAAGGCGTTGGAGCCGTAGGCCAGGAAGCGTCCAAAGCCGCGATCGCCGCGATCGGCGAACACCTGCAGCACGGCGTCGATGGCGTCACGCCGGCCGCGCCTGCGCATGCGGGTCAGCAGGCCACGGCGGGCCGAAAGGGGCGAACCGTCCACGGCGGCGACAAGCTGCGCGTCGCTGCACAACCTGGCAGCAATGTCGCGGGCCATCCCGCGCGCCAAGCGCGACGGGTCCGCCAAGCCTTCGGCCGCGACCACCGGGTCACGCGAACCCCAGGCCGCCTGTAGCGCGAGGCGGCGTTCGTAGCCGTTGCCACGCCTCAGGTCCGCAAGGACGGCTACGTTGCCCGACTTCGCGGCCCGGCCGAGCTCCACCATACGGCGCATACGCCCGGCGTGCGGAAGTGCCGCGAGTTCTGCCAGCAGGTCGTCCCGAAGCATCTATCCTCCGCAGTCCATGAGCCCTGACGGCACGCCCGAGGAAAAACTATGCGGGGGCGGAGCGACCCGTGTGAAGTGGGCCAGATGTAAGACTCAGTCACGCCGCTTTGGAGACAGAACGGTTAGACCCTCCATTTTACTGCACGGCTCAGTCCCACTGGATTGCCCCGTTTCCATGGACGATTTGTGAGATTGCGGACGACGGCCTGGCAGCGTTGTCCTGCCTGTCGGCTTTGCAGGTCATGGGAGAGCAGTAGCCCAGGACCGAGTTCAGCCGCACCGGGTCCTACCCACGGGCCGCAAGGCAAGGCACGACGAACTGGCCAAGGCAGAGGCGTTGCCGAATCGGGCTCAGATGAACCTGGTGGAAGACATGAACGCCTTCCGGGATGGCCGTCCGATATCCGGAGCTCGATAGTGGTTTTGCCTAGGTCCCGAACACCTTTTCTCCGCATACGGGGCATTCTGAATGCTTGGCCCAGCTAACAGTGATATTTCCACAATGTGTGCCGAACTGGCAGATAGGGGCATCGTCAACCCACTTCTGATTGGGCACCGGACAGATTATTACTAATTTCCATGGGCTCCACTGATTATTCTCGAGATCCCTTGTAACTGCGGCGAGCACTAGATGACACTCAAGGTAGTGTTCTTCACCTGCGTAAAGATGACGCTTGGAAAGACTCTTGTAAAAGAATTCTGCGAACTGCTTGTCCGTCATCGCTTTCAGCCATTCCGAGACTTCCTGCTCATTCATAGACACGGCTTCCCATTAGGGACCCTGCTGCGCGAAGAAAACGCCAAATCGTACTCTCCAGGCTATTAGCTCTCAAGTAATTCCTTCTCCCTTCTGCGCCCGCGAACCGTTCGAAAGCAAGTCCTGAAGCTTCCTATGCTGTATCGTGGCGCGCGCCCCTGCTGGAAACTGTACCGAGACTTCCCCGTACTTTAAGAATCCGCCTCATAACTCACGTTATGAAGTGCATCTGGCGGGGTGCAGGGTCGGGCTGGCACCAGGTGCGGGCAGCCCTCTAAGCTCATGCATCAAGCCACGCTTCGGCCCTGCCAGAGGATCGCTGCTCGATGTCCACGGAAATGCACCTTATCGGACAGAAACGTGGAAGCCGAGGATCAAAGAGGATGTTTCCGTGCCTAAGGAGCAGAAAACCGCTTATTGCCACATTTCGGGGGCTGATCCCGGCCACCTATTACCCTGCATGCTCCTACACCCGGCATCGGCGGGAGCGTCTCGGCTTCTCCAGCGTCGGCGTCGGCGAGCTCATCCCGACTTCATCCACGAACTTACCCACGGTTTCTGTGGATAAGTGTCGCAGGGTTGCCGGACGCATTGTCCGGCCGGCGGCGGTCTGCAACACAGAACTCCTGCAGAGGTTTTCAACCTGAGGTGGTGCGCGGGAATGCGACGTGCGACGACGATCACGCTTGTGGTCATGGGCGGAGGCGCGTTGACGCTGGGCACCGTTGTCGCCCTGCACCGGCCAAGCCCGGATCCGGCCTGCAACACCGTGCAGCCCGCGCAGGCAACGCAAGCTGCGACGTCCTGCGGCTCACACGGTGGCGGAACCGGAGGCGGCTCGGGCGGCCGGCGTAGCGGCCAAACGGGTGCGGACGCGGACAGCGCCAGCGGATCCGCGCGCGGCGGTTTCGGGGAGAGCGGAGGAGGCCACGGCGGCGAATGATCCGGCACCGCTTCACGCCACGGGCTGACTGGCGGCGACGGGCGGCGCACCTGGGGTTCGCCTACGCCGAAATCGCCGGGGAGTTGTACTGGGACGAAACCGCAGCCTACGAGTTCAGCGCCGCCGGGATCGATGCACTCGAGACCGCGACAGCGGAGATCGAGCGCCTGTGCCGCGCCGCCTGTGCCTACGCCGTCGCCGCCGACCGGCACGAGACACTCGGCATCCCTCAGACGATCTGGCCCCTGGTCGTCGCAAGCTGGCGAACCCGCGAACCGAGCCTGTATGGCCGGCTCGACCTGTGCTGGGACGGCGTGGGGCCACCGAAGCTACTCGAGTACAACGCAGACACGCCGACTGCACTCTACGAGGCCGCAGTGATCCAATGGGAGTGGCTGACCTGTGCGAAGCCGGATGCCGACCAGTTCAACTCGCTGCACGAAGCCCTGATCGCTGCCTGGCCGCTGCTCGGCCTGCCGCATCGCCTCCACTTCACAGCCTTGCGCGACGCGGCCGAAGATCGCGCGACCATCGACTACCTGCGCGACACGGCCATGCAGGCCGGGCTCGAAGCGCCATTCCTTGCGATCGAGGACATCGGCTGGGACGGCCGCACCTTCACCACGCTTGCGGAACAGCCGATCGAGGCGGCGTTCAAGCTCTATCCATGGGAGTGGCTGCTGCGGGACCGCTTCGGGAACCATCTGGCGCACGCCGGGACACGATGGATCGAGCCGGCATGGCGGCTGCTGCTGTCGAGCAAGGGAATACTGGCCCTGCTGTGGGAGCTGTTCCCCGGCCACCCGAACCTGCTGCCGGCGTTTCGCGAGCCGGGCTGCACCGGCGGGCCGGAGATCCGCAAGCCGCTGTTTGGCCGCGAGGGGGCGAACATCACCGCGCCGGGTATCTCCACCCCCGGAGGATACGGCGAGGAGGGTTTCGTCCATCAGTGCTACGCCGAACTGCCTTGCTTCGACGGGCGCTACACGGTGATCGGCAGCTGGCTGATCGCCGGCACGCCGCACGGGATCGGGATACGCGAGGACGAGACCCCGGTCACTTGTGACACCAGCCGCTTCGTGCCGCACTACTTCTACCCGGCAGGCAAAGGGCCGCCCAGTGTTGCCGTTTGATCGCAGTGTTGAAGATGCTGGCCGCGGCGCATCCGTGTTTGAATCGCATTTATCGGACAGAGACATAGCTTAAGCCCAAGCCAAGGCCAGACTTGAGCGAAAACGCTCTGCAGTGTTATGTTTCGCTCATGCATGTCACTCCAGATCAGATCCGCGCCGCTCGTGCCCTCCTACGTCTCGATCAGACTGAGGTAGCTCGACGCGCCCACGTCTCGGTCGTGACCATCCGACGGCTTGAGGCAGCACAGGACGGCACGCGGGCAATCAGCGGCACTCTTAACGACGTACGCCAGGTGTTGGAGCAAGCCGGGGCGGAGTTCATCCCGGACGGCGTGCGCCGCCGATCTCTTGCACGGTCCGACACGGCTGCGATGTTCAATAAGCTTCGCGCCATCAGTCTGCGCAGCGGCGAACGCCTGCAGGGCCGCACGTTGCTCACCGATGCCGACCTCTACGACGAGGACGGCTTACCGGCGTGATTGCGGTCGACAGCTCGGCATTGATTGCCATTCTCAGACGCGAGCCAGAAGCGGACCACTTCCTGCAAGTCATCGCTGCGTCGGATAGCTGCCTGCTGTCCTCGGTCAGCCTGCTCGAGACTAGCATGGTGCTGGCAGGACGTGGCGGCGATGCAACCTCGTGGGCGGAACTCGATGCGCTGATTGCCCAGGCTGGGATGCAGGTTATCGCGCAGGACGGAACGCTGGCTGAGGAAGCGAGAAAAGCCTTTCTGCGTTACGGCAAAGGCCGCCATTCCGCCGGGCTCAACCTCGGCGACTGCGCATCCTATGCCTTAGCGAAGGCACGTGACCTGCCGCTCCTGTTCAAGGGCGAGGACTTCCCAGAAACAGACCTCATCGCGGCTGCCTGATAGCCTGCCAACGTAAAGTGTATGACTTCTGTATGCTTGTAGCGTTTAAGCAAGGTATTACTCCTGTTCCACGAACATGAAAGTCACATACCTGATGTATTATTATATTTATTTTATTATGTTCAGAGTACCTGGTAATTTGTTAGGTAATATTTGACATTTTGCTGGGTTAAGCCTATTTTTTCCTATGCTCCCGCCTTGCTAAAAACCCGGTTTTCGAATAGTTTCACGCTAGTTTTTTGACGATGTAATGGGGGC
>CAXSFF010000116.1:0-7397 GCA_964236035.1 uncultured Acetobacteraceae bacterium | reverse complement strand
GCAGCAGCACGGCCGCGTCCGCCGGCGCCGGGACTGACAACCCGGCAACCGGCGCGAGCAACGCCATGACCATGACCAGCGACATCGGGTTGGTGGCATTGAAGGCTACTGCCGACCCATAGGCCGCCAGCGGCGACGGCGCGGCGGACGCCCGGGCGGTCACGCTGTGGCGGCGCAGCAGCGTGCGGGCAGCGGACCACAGCAGGAACAGCCCGCATGCTGCGTCCAACAGGCGTCCGTTGCTGGCCACGTACGGCGCCAGCCGACCCAGCCCCAGCAGGATCAGCGCGCCATAGGCGACGTTCACCGTCGCCGCGCCCAGCCCCGTGCTGATGCCGATCCGCATGCCCGATGCGAGGGTGCGCTGGATGCAGATCAGCCCCATGGGGCCGACCGGCACGGCGATGGAGAAGCCGACCAGGGCACCGGCCAGCAGGGAAAACTGGTTTGTCATGAGTGGCTCGCTGTCGTTCGATGTTGCCTCGGTCTTCGCGCCGGAAGCGCCATTCTAGGAGACGTCCGGGCATCTGCAACAATTCCTATTATGCTGCTGACTTAGGAATAATAGCCAAGCAACAGAACGAATCAAGAACAATCTGCACAAGCACGTGGCCTTAACCAGCGACATCACGCTTCAGAGGTCACTGCTGCACTGCTCCTCCTCCCCTTGCGGGAAGAGGGATAGCCACGCCAACAACCCTGCGCGTGGCCTTCCCCGCTCACCAGCTCCTCCCACAAGGCAGGGGTGCAATTCCCTGCTCGCAAGGGGGGCGGAGAAGAGTCGGGGATTAACACTCGACGCCACTACCGCTCTCGCTCAAGCTCGTAGCCATCTTGGAAGCGATGAACCGTGTCCGATGCCAACCGCCGTCCCATCGCCGCCCGCCGGCTTCAGCCGGTCGAGCGTGCGGCCGAGTGGCTGATCCGACGCCGCACCGCGCCGAACGTGATCTCACTTATAGGCATGGTAGCCGCCATAGCGGCTGGGCTCTCCTTCGCCGCCGCCTGGCTCCACCCCTGGCTCTGGCTGGTTGGCGCGCTGCTGGTGCAGGCCCGATTGATGGCGAACCTGTTGGACGGGATGGTGGCGATTGGACGCGGCATCGCCTCGCCATTGGGCGAGCTGTTCAACGAGGTGCCGGACCGCGTGTCGGACACGGCCGTGTTCGCCGGGTTGGGGGTGGTGGCGGGGCGGCCGGCTCTCGGGCTGGGTGTGGCGCTGGCGGCGATGGCGACCGCCTACGTCCGTGCAGTTGGCAAGGCAGCCGGGCAACCCAGCGATTTCTGCGGCCCTGGGGCCAAGCAGCACCGCATGGCCGTCGTCACCGCATTCGCCGTGTGGGCCGTCATCGCGCCCGTACGCCTGGCAGACACGGTTTGGGTGCTGTGGCTGCTCCTGGCGATGGGCTCTGTCACCGCCGTCCGACGCCTGTGGCGGCTCGCGCAGGTGCTGCGTCGCTGATGTTCGCTGTCGCCCCCTGGTCGCAGGCCTTCGGCAGCCCTGTCACGGCGATGCTGGTCGTAGCGGTCGGCGCGGTGGTGCTGGCCGGCGTACTCGCTATCAGCACAATATCGCTGACCGGGATCGCCGGACCGGCCATGCAGCGGGAGCTATGGCTGCGCCTCGGCTCCTGGCTGGTGTTGCTGCCACTGATGATCGGCCCGGTGCTGGCTGGCCGGGCCTGGACGATCCTGGCGGTGGCCGTGCTTGGCGTGCTGTGCCTGCGCGAATACAGCCGCGCCACCGGCCTGTTCCGGCAACCGGCGGTGCAGGGCATGGCGCTGCTGGGCTTGCTGGCTGTGAACTTCGCCGCCTTGGATCACTGGTACGGCTTCTTCGTCGCCATCCCGCCGCTGACCATCGCCCTGCTGTCCGTGGTGTCGATCCCATCCGATCAGCCGGCGGGCTACATCCAGCGCACCGGGCTCGGCGTATTCGGCTTTATGCTCTTCGGCAGCGGGCTGGCTCATCTCGGCTACATGGCGAACGACTTGAACTACCGTCCTATCGTGCTGACGCTGCTGCTGTGCGTAGCGCTGAACGACGTGTTGGCCTTCAGCGTCGGCAAGCTGGTCGGCGGCCCCAAGCTGCTGCCGGCGACCAGCCCGGGCAAGACGGTCGCGGGGGCCGTGGGCGCGCTGGTGCTGGTGACGCCGCTGGTTGCCTGGCTGGGCCGCCGCATCTTCGCCGGAACGCCGATGGACCGGACGTGGCTACTGCTGGCGCTGGGCGCGCTGGTCAGCGTGGCAGCGCAGGCAGGCGACCTGATGCTGTCCTCCATAAAGCGCGATCTAGGCATCAAGGACATGGGCGTGATACTGCCGGGGCATGGCGGCATTCTGGACCGCTATAACAGCCTGCTGCTGGTGGCGCCGGCGACCTTCCATCTCATCGGCTACTATGTCGGCTTCGGCCTGGACCAGCCAGTGCGACTGATCACCGGACCATGACCGACTGGCAGATGCGCCCAGCGCGCGACCTGGGGCTGACGCTTGGCGATCGCCTGCGCTCGCACCGGCGGGAGAGCGGACTGCTGAGTTTGGCCGGCAACGCGGCTTGGCGGGCCGCGGTCCGCTGCTACCTGGCGGTGGCGCACCGGCTGGAGGTGACCGGCGTCGGGCACCTGCCCGCGGCACCGCCCTTCGTGATGGTAGGCAACCACACCAGCCACCTTGACGCCCTCTCGCTTGGTGCAGCACTGCCCGACCGGCTGGCGCGATACGCCGTCGCACTGGCCGCGGGCAACGTGTTCTTCCGATCCGCTGCTACCGCCACCTTCGCCGCCACTGCGCTGAACGCGTTGCCGATCTGGCGGGATAGCACCTCCACGGACGACTTAGCCTTTCTGCGGGTGCGGCTGGCTGAGGATGGCATGGTGTTCATCCTGTTCCCCGAGGGCACGCGATCGCGTGATGGCGGCTTGGGCCGGTTCCGTCCCGGGTTGGGAGCGTTTGTGGCCGGGTCGGCAGTGCCGGTGGTGCCATGCCACCTACAAGGCGCCCACGCCTGCTGGCCGGCCACGCGACGCCTGCCGCGACCGGGCAAGTTGCGCCTGGTGATCGGCGCCCCACTGCGCTTTGACAGCGTGCCCAACGACCGCAGGGGCTGGAAGCAGGTTGCGCTGGAAGCGGAACAGGCGGTGCGCAAGCTGAGCGAAGACCGATGACGTGCTGTTGCGCTGATCAAGGAGTTTAGCGGCCGACTTGGCCGCCGCCGCGTCACGCAGCTGGCTTACCGTGCTCGACATACCGGCACCCAGGTGGCCAAATCGCACAGCTTCGCGGTCACTGGGCCAACTACGCGGCCCTGGGTTGCCGTGCTGCCAAGCGGCGGCTCGCAATGACGAAGTCTCGGTTGAGGGTTACGGAAACCTGGCATCCATCGTCAGTTCGCCGCCACCCGCAGCCGTTCCGCGGCGCGGGCACGGCCGATCAGCGGCAGCAGCTCGCGCATCTCCGGCCCCTGCTGCTCGCCGGTCAGCGCCAGGCGCAGCGGATGGAACAGCGCGCGCCCCTTGCGCCCCGTCCGCTGCTTCAGCGCGCCCGTCCACTCGGCCCATACCTCATGCGTCCACGGCTCCTGCGGCAACTCCGCCAACGCCGTGCGCAGGAAGTCGCGGTCGTCCTCCACCACGGGCGGGACGATGCTGCCGGCCACCACGTCCCACCAGCCGCGCGCCTCCGCCAGCATGTCGAGGTTGCCGCGCACCGCCTCCCAGAACACGGGGGTCGCGGCCTGTGGCAGCCGGGCCTGCACCGCCTCGAACGGCAGCCCATGCAGCACCCGGCGGTTCAGCGCCAGCAGCTGCGCGATGTCGAAGCGGGGCGAGGCGCGGTTGAAATGCGACAGGTCGAAGCCATCCGCCAGCGTTTGCAGCGGCAGCGGCTCTGGATCGTCCGACGTGCCCAGACGGGCCAGGAACGAGGTGACGGCCATCGGCTCCACCCCGTCCTGCCGCAGGCCGCGCAGCGACAGCGCCCCCTCCCGCTTCGACAGCTTGCCACCAGAATCGCCGACCAGCAGCGGCAGGTGCGCGAACGTCACCAGCCGCGGGTTGCCGCCCAGCGCCGACCACAGGTCGAGCTGCACCGCCGTGTTGGTGACGTGGTCCTCGCCGCGGATGATGTGGGTGATGCCGCTCGCCATGTCGTCGACGACCGACGTGAAGGCATACAGCGGCGTGCCGTCGGCGCGGATCACCACGGGGTCGGAGATCGTCGGCAGCTTCACCGAGCGTTCGCCGAGCACCAGGTCGTGCCATGCCACCGCGCCGTCCGACAGCCGGAACCGCCAGTACGGCCGCTTGCCGCCGGCCTCCGCGTTGGCGCGCTGCTCCGCCGTCAGCCGCAGCATGGCGCGGTCGTAAGTCGGCGGCAGCTTGCGCTTCAGCCGCTGGTCGCGCTTGGCCTGCAACTCGGCCTCGCTTTCGAAGCACGGATAAATCCGGCCGATGCCTTCAAGCCGCTTGGCCGCCTCGGCGTACTGGGCGAGGCGGCTGGACTGGCTGAAGCTCTCGTCCCAGGCGATGCCGAGCCAGCCAAGGTCCTGCTCGATCGCGTCGGCCAGCTCGGGCCGGTTGCGCCCGGCGTCGGTGTCGTCGAAGCGCAACAGGAACTGCCCGCCATGGCGGCGCGCCAGCAGGTAGTTGGCGAGCGCCACCCGGGCGTTGCCGACGTGCAGCAGGCCGGTGGGCGATGGGGCGAAGCGCAGTTTCATGGGTTAGGGCATACCTGAACAATCGTCGTTGCGAGCCGCCGCTTGGTGGCGTGGCAATCCAGGGCAACGCGACGAAAACCCTCCGTGCGGCCCTGGATTGCCGCGTCGCAAGCGCTCCTCGCAATGACGGCTGAGAGAGCTGTCTTCAACGGCGTTGGTACGAGGACATACCTAAGCAACCGTCATCGCGAGCCGCCGCTTGGCGGCGCGGCAACCCAAGGCGACACGTTGACCTGTCGTCGCGCGGCCCTGGATTGCCACGGCCAAGCGGCCTCGCAATGACGACTCATAAAGTGGCATCGTCGTCCTGCCGCCGTGGGTCCAGCGCGCGCCAGTCGCGCTCCTCCTCGCCGGCGGCGCGGTCGGCGAAGTCGGCCAGTTCGGTGCCGCTTTGCCAGGCGCCTTGCGGCTTGTCGGCGATCTCGGCGTCCTCGCCGAACGCGAACCAGGCGTCAAGCACGTCGCGGCTGCTGAGGCCTGGCGCGCGGCAACGCTCCACGCTGTCGCGGACGTAGGCGCGGGCGAAGGCGTTGGCCTGCATCAGCGTCGGGAAGCCCGAGATCTCCTCGACCAACTGGTCGTCGAGCGCGCCGGACAGGTCCAGGATACGCACCTTCCAACCGCCTTCCGGCGCGAACAGGTCGCTCAAGCCACCAGCCCCGTATAGCCGTTGGTGATCGGGTAGCGACGGTCGCGGCCGAACGCGCGCGCGGTGATCTTCACGCCGGGCGGGGCCTGCCGGCGCTTGTACTCGGCACGGTCCAACATGCGCCACACCCGCAGCACGGTGGCGCGGTCATGGCCGCGCGCCACCAGCTCGTCGACCGAACGCTCGCCCTCCACCAGCCCGGCAAGGATCGCGTCCAGCACCTCGTACGGCGGCAGTGAATCCTGGTCGGTCTGGTTGTCCTTCAGCTCGGCGCTGGGCGGCTTGCTGATCACCCGCTCCGGCATCACGGGGCCATGCGGGCCCAACGCGCCGTCGGGGACATGCTCGTTGCGCCAGCGGCACAGCTCGAACACCGTCGTCTTATAGACATCCTTCAGCACGGAATAGCCGCCGCACATGTCGCCGTACAGCGTCGAGTAGCCGACCGACATCTCGCTCTTGTTGCCCGTCGTCAGCACCATGTCGCCGAACTTGTTGCTCAGCGCCATCAGGATCAGGCCGCGCGAGCGCGACTGGATGTTCTCCTCCGTGGTGTCCGCCTGCCGCCCGGCGAACAGCGGTGACAGCGCCGCGTCGAACGCGTTCATCGCCGGGGTGATCGCCACCGTGTCGCAGCGGATGCCCAGCAATTCGGCGCACGATGCCGCGTCGTCCAGGCTGTGCTGGCTGGTGTACGGGCTCGGCAGCATCACGCAGCGCACGTGCGCCGGGCCGAGCGCATCGACGGCGACGGCGGCCGAGATCGCGGAATCGATGCCGCCGGACAGCCCCAGCAGCACGCCGGGAAAGCCGTTCTTGTGCACGTAGTCGGCCAGGCCGAGCATCAGGCAGCGGTAGATCGCCTCCAGCCGCCCCGGCTCGCGGGCGATCGGCTGCGGCGCGCACACCAGGCGCTCGCCGTCGCGCGTCCACTCCGTCAGCGTCACCGATTCCGTGAAGAACGGCATCTGCACGGCGAGGCTGCGGTCCGGGTTGAGCACGAAGCTGGCGCCCTCGAACACCAATTCGTCCTGGCCGCACACCATGGCGCAGAACACGTAGGCCAACCCCGTCTCCACCACCCGGTGCACCGCGAGCGCGATGCGCCGGGCCTGCTTGCCGTCCTCGAACGGGGAGCCGTTGATCGACAGCAGCATTTCGGCGCCGCTCTCGGCCAGCGTCTCGGCGACGGCGGGGAACCACCAGTCCTCGCAGATCATCAGGCCGATGCGGTAGCCGCGGAACACCACGGGGCCGGGTGCGGGGCCGGCGTCGAACACCCGCTTCTCGTCGAACACGCCGTAGTTCGGCAACTCGTGCTTGGCCCGGCGCGCGGTGACCTGGCCGCCATCCAGCACGAAGGCTGCGTTGTACAGCCGATCGCCGTCCCGCCACGGCCCGCCGACGATCAGGCCGGGGCCGCCATCCGCCGTCTCCCGGGCCAGCACGGCGATGGCGGCCTCGCAGTCGGCGACGAAGGACGGCTTGCGCACCAGATCCTCGGGCGGGTAGCCGCCGATCGAGAACTCTGGCGTCACCACCAAGTCGGCGCCCAGGCGCGCACCCTCGGCGCGAGCGCGGCGTATGGCGGCGAGGTTGGCGGCGATCTGCCCGGCGTGGAGGTTGATCTGCGCCAGCGCGATCCGCAGCGTGGTCATGCCCCAATCTTCATCGCCAGAGTCTTCATCCCCGGAAACTAGGGGGCGCCGACCGGCGAATCAACGCCTTCCCCCGCGTCCATCCGCTCGTCACGCTTGCGGTCGCCGTTGCGGCGCAGCAGGAACTCGCGCCCGACCTTTACCCGCGCCGCACCCTCGTAGTCGACGATGTCGGCGGTGGCGTAGGTCTCGCGCCAGGCATCGGGCAGGTAGCTGCCGGTGCCGATCACGTCGATCGGCGCCTGGGTGTCGGCCATCACCCGGCACTTCGACACCCCGAACCCCGACGACGCGATGATGCGCACCCGCGGGAAGCCGGCCGCGTCCAGCGCCTCGCGCATGCGCCAGATGGCGGCGGCGGACACGCCCGTTC
>CAXSFF010000115.1:0-7423 GCA_964236035.1 uncultured Acetobacteraceae bacterium | reverse complement strand
ACGCCGACGGCCAAATCCGCCACCAGGCCGATCGGCATGCCTGCGTCGCGGGCGGCAGCCTGCGCCTCGCCCAGGCTGCGGTCGGCGAGGAACTGGTAATAGGCGTGACGGGTGACCTCCTGCGCGTGGTCCCGCGCGAATTCGGCGACGGCGGGGCTGCCGGCGTCGGCCAGCCCGTCCGGCCATTGCCGCCAATGCCAGTTCTGCGGGTCCTTGGCGACAAGATGGGCTTGCAGCGCCTCGAACTGGGCGTGCTGCTCCAGCGTGCGGCCCATGACGGCGCGATAACGCTCGAACGCCGCCCACAGCGGGCCGCCCGACGCCTGGGCGAACACCGCCGCCAGCCGTTCCATGCGCAGCGCCGACGCAGCCGGCCAGTCGATGAGGTCTTGCGCCTCAAGCCGGGCGGCGGCCTCGCCGTGGACGTCGACGGCGGCGTGCAGCACGTTCAGCAACACGCGGCTCGACGGCGAGTAGGGGCTGAAGCGGTCCTGGGTCGCCAAGAACTGCGCGTGCACGGGGCTGATCGCCACGCAGCTGGCGCCATGCCGCGCCGCCGTGCCGACGAACCCGGCCAGGCTGCCGAAGTCGCCGATGCCGCCATCGCCTTTGCGGCGCAGGGCATAAAGCTGCACCGCCAGGCCCCAAGGCCGCCCGGACGTGGCGTCCGCCACCGTCCAGCCGCGCGCCGGCGCAACGGCCAGCGTGGTTTCGGCATTGGCGGCACGCAGCTTGTGGTAGCCGGGAACATCGGGGACGGCGACGTCAGGGAACCGGCCGTCCAACGTGCCGCCATCCTCGAGTTGGATCTGATAAAGACCGGCAAGCTGCGGCAGGTGCAGCGTGCCGCCGCAATCCGCGGTCAGCAGCGGCGGCAGGTGAGTGGCATCTCGCAGCGACGCCCGGCTGTCCTCGATCTGCTGCGGGCTGCCGGCGGGCAGGCCCAGCGCATCCAGCACCGCCCGCAGCGTGTCCGGGCCTACGGAATGCCAGTCGCCACGATAGTTCTTCCAGCGGACCGCGAGCCCGGCGGCTTCGGCCAGTTCATGCAGCGTGTCCGTCACGCTGGCGACTCGATCCAGGCCACGGCGGCGCGACCAGGCAGCGTGCCGGACCGCACGTGCGACCATGCCGCCGGCGTTTCGTGCAGCAGCTCGCCGCCGGAGATGGCGAGCGCCGCCACTTCCGCGCCCAGGTTGCAGGCAATCGCCAGCACGGACTCCGTGCCCAACCGCCAACGCGCCACCAGCGCCGTGTCGGACAGCACCTCCACCCCGGCGGTGCGGCATCCGGCCATACCCGGCATCACGTGCGTTCGGCGAATGGCCAGCAGGTCGCGGTAATAGGCGCTGCCTTGCTCGGCGGACGGGAAATCGGGGATCGACGCCTGGAACGTCGACGCCGCGTTCGGGTCGGGGATCGCGTCGCGGCGGGCCGGGTCCTTGAACGCCGCGAAGTGCTTGAACTCCTCGCGGCGGCCGTTGCGGACCAGCTCCGCCAGTTCCTCGTTGTGGTCGGTGAAGAACAGGAACGGCTGCTTGCTGTCGAACTCCTCGCCCATGAACAGCAGCGGGATGAACGGCGCCAGCAGCAGCAAGGCCTGCGCCGCCCGCAGCGCCGCCGGGTCGGCCAGTGCCGCCAGCCGGTCGCCCAGGGCGCGGTTGCCGATCTGGTCGTGGTTCTGCAGGCAGATGACGAAGCTGGTGAGCGGGAGGTGCGCCGAGGGTTCGCCGCGCGGCTTGCCGCCATGGCGCGAGACTTCGCCCTGATAGGCGAATCCTTCGGCCATGCAGCGCGCCAGCCGTTCGATGGGGCGGTCGAAATCCTCGTAGTAACCCTCGCTCTCGCCGGTCAGCAGGACGTGCAGGCAATGGTGCACGTCGTCGGTCCACTGCGCGTCGAAGCCGGGGCCGCCGGGCTGGCGGAGGTGGCGGGCGGCGTTGTTCTCGTGCTCCATCACCAGGTGCACGTGCCGCCCGGGTTCCGCGCCGGCGCGGATGTCACGGGCCAGCTCGTCGAGGAAACCCGGGTCCTGGATCGCGTGCACAGCGTCGAAGCGGAGGCCGTCGAAGCGGTACTCCTCGATCCAGTAACGCGCGTTCTGGATAAAGTAGTCCTTCACGGCCGGGCGGCGGAAGTCGATCGACGCGCCCCAGGGCGTCTTGATGTCGTTGCGGAAGAACTCCTTGGCGTAGGCGTGCAGGTAAGCGCCATCCGGCCCGAAATGGTTGTAGACCACGTCGAGCATCATCATCAGGCCGTGCCCGTGCGCGGCGTCGACCAGGGCCTTCAGCTGGTCGGGCGTGCCGTAGGCGGCGTCGGGCGCGTAGGGCAGCACGCCGTCGTAGCCCCAGTTGTGGGCGCCGGGGAAATCCGCGATCGGCATCAGCTCGATCACCGTGACGCCGAGCGCCGCGAGCCGCGGCAACTGCGCCCGCACGCCGTCGAAGCCGCCGAACGCGCCGACGTGCAGCTCGTAGATCACCGCCTCGCTCCAGGGCCGGCCCTGCCAGGCGCCGTGCTGCCAGGCGTAGGCGTTCGGGTCGACCACCAGGCTCGGGCCGTGGACATCCTTGGCCTGCGCCCGTGCGGCCGGGTCAGGGACGTCGAGACCGTCCGGCATGTGGAACTGGTAGGGCGTTCCGGCCGGGCAGGGGGCCGAGACCTCGAACCAGCCGCCGTCCCCGGGCTGCATCGGCAGCGTCCGCTCGCCAAGCCGCAACCCGACGGTTTCGACAGAGGGCGCCCAAATCCGGAACTGCGTCGCTTCGCCATCCAGCGTGGCGCCGAACGGCAGGCGATAGGCAAAACGATCAGGCATGCCGCGCTCCGAAATGCTGCCAGGCCATCAGCCGGCGATCAGGATGATGGTGGCCAACGGCGGGATCGTCAGTTGCAGCGACGACGGGAAACCGTGCGCCGGCTGGTCGTCGGCGATGATGTCGCCCAGGTTGCCGACGTTTGATCCGCCATAGATCGCAGCATCGGTGTTCAGCACCTCATGCCAGACGCCGCCGACGGGAACGCCGACCGCGTAGTCGTAGCGCGGCACGGGGGTGAAGTTGCACACCGCCAGCACGGGCGGCGTGCCCTCGCCGCCGAGGCGCAGGTAGGCCAGCACGCTCTGCCCGGCATCGTCCATCACCACCCAGCGGAAGCCTGACTCCTCGGTGTCGCGTTCATGCAACGCCGGGTTGCCGCGGTAGACCGCGTTGAGATCGCGCACCAACGCCTGCATGCCCGAATGCTCGGGTTGGTCGAGCAGTTGCCAGTCCAGGCCGTGATCGTGGTTCCACTCGCGGTCCTGGGCGAACTCGCTGCCCATGAACAGCAGCTTCTTGCCCGGGTGCGTCCACATGAAGCCGAGGTAGGCCCGCATGTTGGCGAATCGCTGCCAGGTGTCGCCCGGCATCTTCCGCAGCAGCGAGCCTTTGCCGTAGACCACCTCGTCATGCGAGATCGGCAGCACGAACTTTTCCGAGAAGGCGTAGACCAGGCCGAAGGTCATCTCGCCATGGTGCCAGCGGCGGTTGATGGGCTGCTCCGCCATGTAATGCAGGGTGTCGTGCATCCACCCCATGTTCCACTTGTAGGTGAAGCCTAAGCCGCCCTCGTCGGCAGGCCGGGTGACGCCGGGCCAGGCGGTGGATTCCTCGGCGATCAGCATGGCGCCGGGCACCCGCTCGGCGATGGCGCGGCTAAGCTCCTGCAGGAAGGCGACCGACTCGAGGTTCTCCCGCCCGCCGTATTTGTTCGGCACCCATTCGCCGGGATTGCGGCTGTAGTCGCGGTAGAGCATCGAGGCCACGGCGTCGACCCGGATGCCGTCGCAATGGTAGTGCTCAAGCCAGAACAACGCGCTGCCGACCAGGAACGCCCTGACCTCGTTGCGGCCAAGGTTATAGATCAGCGTGTTCCAGTCGCGATGGAATCCCTCGCGCGGGTCCTGGTGCTCGTACAACGCCGTGCCGTCGAACTGTGCCAGCCCGTAGGGATCAGTTGGAAAGTGCGCGGGAACCCAGTCGAGGATCACGCCCAGGCCGTTGGCGTGGCAGCGGTCGACGAAGCGGGCGAACGCCTCCGGAGGCCCGAGGCGCGAGCTGGGAGCGAACTGGCCGAGCGGCTGGTAGCCCCACGACCCGCCGAACGGATGCTCCATGATCGGCATCAACTCGAGATGGGTGAACCCCATGTCGGTGGCGTACGGCACCAGCGCGTCCGCCAGCGCGTCCCAGCCGTCCACGCCCATCAGCGCCGCCGGCGACCACGACCCGGCGTGGACCTCGTAGATCGACAACGGCGCGTCCAGGCGCTGCCGTTGCGCACGCTGCTCAAGCCAGGCGGCATCGGTCCAGATCGGCGGCAGGTCGTCCACCACGACGGAGGCCGTCTCCGGCGGGATCTGCGCGGCCCAGGCCATCGGGTCGGCCTTCAGCGGCAGCATCGACCCGTCCGGCCCAAGCAGCTCGTATTTGTAGAGCGCGCCGGCGCCGATCCGTGGCACGAACAACTCCCAGACGCCGGGGCCCTGGCGCATGCGCATCGGGTGCGCCCGGCCGTCCCAACGATTGAAGTCACCCACCACGGAAACGCGGCGGGCGTTCGGCGCCCACACCGCGAAGCGGACGCCCGGCACGCCGTCGATCTCGGCCGGGTGCGCGCCGAGGGCACGGCCGATATCACGATGACGGCCCTCCGCCAACAGGTGGATGTCGACGTCACCCAGCAACGGCCCGAACGCGTAGGAATCCTCGACGTCGTAGCTGAAATCACCGGTGCCGATCCGCAACAGGTACGCCGAGGGGGCGCTCACGCGTCCCGACCAGAAGCCGGCTGGATGGATGCGCTGCAACTGGCCCAACTCCAGGCCGGTGGCGCGGCCGACGACCGCGATGCTGTCTGCCATCGCATCGAAGACGCGGACGAAATCGTCATGCGGGCCGAGGATGGCGAAAGGGTCGCCGTGACGGGCGTTGACGATGTCCTCGATGGCCGCCCGATCGATGAAGTCGCCGGAATTCACGTCAGGCATCTTCACCCTCCGCCGGCAGGTCGAGGAGGCGGGCCGCGATCGTGTACATGCCCTGCAAGGGTATCCCTATCCATGTCGGGCGATTGGCCGCTTCGTAGCGGATCTCGTAAGCCGCCTTCTCCAGCAAGAACAGGTCGAGCATCGCGGCCTCTCCCTTCGGTGTCACCCATTTGTGCTCCGCGCCCGCAAGCACGGCGCGGTAGGCCGCCAGGAATGCCGTCTCGGCGCCATGGCGGAAACCTTCCAGGATTTCCATCCGCCGCGACGTGGCCGCTGGCGTATTGGCAACCCGGCCCGGCAGCGCCGCCGCGGCCGCGTAGTCGAACGAGCGCAACAGCCCAGCGACGTCGCGCATCGGCGAGGACTTGGCCCGGCGCTGCTCCATGGTCCGCGCCGGCTCGCCCTCGAAGTCGATGAGGTAGGCATCGGACTGCACCACCAGCACCTGGCCGAGGTGGAAGTCGCCATGCACCCGGGTGCGCAACGACCCGGCGCCCCCGGCCGACAGCCGGCGCGCAGCCTCGAACAGCGCGTCGCGATGGCCCAGCAAGGTCTTGGCGCAGCGTTCCGCCTGCGGGTTAGGCCATTCCTGGATCTGTTGCAGCATATCCAGCGCGGTGCCGATCTGCTCGATCGCGCCGGAGGCCCATTCATCCAGCACTGCCGGGCTGGCCGGCTCCGGCGCGAACGCCGGGTCGTCGGTCGGCGTGGACAGCAGCGCGTGCAGCTCGGCCAGCCGCCGCCCGATCGCCGCGGCGAACACGTCGTAGCCGGCGAAGTCGTCGTCGGCCTCCTCGCTGTCCGTCGTGGCGATCTCGGCGACCGTGCGTTCCAGCAGGTCGAGCGTCCAGCCCCAGCCGTCGCCCTGGTTGCGCACGAAGCCCTGGATGATGCCGATCGTGTGCGGCGTGCCCTGCGTGTCGACCCGCACCACCTCGCCGAACAGCGGCGCCGTGTTGCCGAAGCCGTGCTCGGTCAGGAAGCGGGTGATCTCGCCCTCGGGGTGGATGCCGGCGGACACGCGGCGCACCACCTTCATCACCAAGGTGTCGCCCACGATCAGCGACGAGTTGGACTGCTCGGCCGAAAGCCGGCGGATTTCGGCGTCGTCCGCCAGTTCCAGCCCAGCCATCAGCGAGGTGGGACGGAACTCCAGCCGGCCCTCCTCGATCTCGACCACCCGGCTCTCGCGCATGCTGCGCAGGACGGCGCGGGTGAAGGCGTCGATGGCGAAGGCGTCGGTGAGATAGCCCACCCGTGGCCCAAGCCGCACCCGCGCCAGGGCCAGTTGCATGGGCAGGTTGCCCATCGCCTCGTCCTCCCACACGACGCCCATCGGCAAGGCGTAGCGTTCCTTGCGGTCGCCGAGGCTGACCTCGACCTCCGTCATGAAGATGGCGTCCGGCGGGTCGTTGATCAGCGCGAAGTAGGCCATGCGCACGCCCGTCAGCTTCTCCGTCTTGGAGGCGAACCAGCGCCTTTTGGGGAGGTAGGCCGGCAGCGACTCGTTCTCGAGCACGCTGCGGCCATAGCCGGGGCGCACTTCGGTGATGGAGGACCGCAACACGATGGTGGAGTACTCGGGCAACGCTTCCGGCTCGGCCTGGTGCCAGCTCGGCATCTGCGCGTCCGATGCCAGCAGGAACCAGTAGAACGCGTAGGGCGGCAAGGTCAGCAGGTAGGGGAGGTGCCCCACCGGTGGGAACACGGAGCCGCCGACGATATCCACGGGCACCCGGCCCGCCATCGCCGACAGGTCCAACTCCACCGCCTGGGCCGACCGCGACAGGTTGGAGACGCACAGGATGGTCTCTTCGGCGCCGTCCTCAAGCGTGTACTCGCGCAGGTAGGCCAGCACCTTGCGGTTGCTGGGATACAGGAAACGCTGCGTGCCGCGGCCGAACGCGCGGTGGCGGGAGCGGACCGCCAGCATGCGGCGCATCCAGTTAAGCAGGGAGTGCGGGTCGCTGGCCTGCGACTCCACGTTGACCGCCTGGAAGCCGTAATGCGTGTCCATGATCGGTGGCAGCACCAGCTGCGCCGGGTCGACCCGGGAGAAGCCGCCGTTGCGGTCGATCGACCACTGCATCGGCGTGCGCACGCCGTCGCGGTCGCCGATGAAGATGTTGTCGCCCATGCCGATCTCGTCGCCGTAATAGATCACGGGGGTGCCCGGCATCGACAGCAGCAGGCCGTTCATCAGCTCGATGCGGCGCCGGTCCCGTTGCAGCAGCGGCGCCAGGCGGCGGCGGATGCCCAGGTTGAGGCGGGCGCGGCGGTCGGCGGCGTAGGTCTCCCACAGGTAGTCGCGCTCGCCGGAGGTGACCATCTCCAGCGTCAGCTCGTCATGGTTGCGTAGGAACACCGCCCATTGGCAGTTCGACGGGATCG
>CAXSFF010000114.1:0-7462 GCA_964236035.1 uncultured Acetobacteraceae bacterium | reverse complement strand
GGCCCATCCGGCGCTGCAGCAGCCCGCCGGCGGCGCCGATGCCGCCCAGCAGCACCGCCATCGGCATGATCGCCAGCGGGTTCTGCCGCGCCAGGAACGCGATCAGGATGCCGGCATAGCCGTAGCCGGCGACCAGCGAGGCGTTCGCCTTGCCATACACGTTGGCCACCTCGATCATCCCGGCCAGCCCGGCCATGGCGCCGCCCAGCACGCAGGCGCCGACCATCAACAACGCCACCGGCAGCCCCTGCAACTGTGCGGCGCGGAAATTGCCGCCGGTGACGCGGGCGGCGAACCCCGTGGACGTGCGGAAGATCAGCACCCAGCACAGCACGCACGCGACGATGCCCACCAGGATGCCGGGATGCACGTCCAGCCCCGGCAGGTTGCCGATCATGGCGTCGTCCGGGATCGGGTAGCTCGACGGCTTGTTGAGGCTGGCCGGGTCACGCAGCGGCCCCTCGACCAGTTGGTTGAACACGGCGATGGCGATGTAGGACATCACCAGGCTGGCGACGGTCTCGTTGATGCCGCGGCGCGCGCGCAAGTAGCCGACGAAGCCGATCCACACGCCCCCGGCCGCTGCCCCGGCGACTGCCATCGCGCCCTGGACCAGCAGCGTCGGCGCGTCGCCCAGCGCCAGTGCCGCACAGGTCGCGGCCAGCCCGCCTAGCACCAGCGCGCCCTCGCCGCCGATGATGACCAGGCCGAGCTGCGCCGGCACCGCCACGCACAGCGCCGTCAGCAGCAGCGGCGCCGCCCGCGCCAGCGTGTTCTGCAGCGAGAACCAGCTGCCGAACGCGCCGGTCCACGTGGTCTCGAAGAAATCCGCCGGCGACCGGCCCAAGGCGATCAGGAACCCGCAGAACAGCGACGTGGCCAGCATGACGGCAACCAGCGGCACCAACCCAGCCTCGAGCGCCCGCCGCAGCCTGTAGGTGGCGTCCACGGAGCGGGCGACCGGAGGCGCCGGCAGGGCGACCGCGGTCATAGGGTCGGCTGGGCTCATGGCGGGCTCGGGTCAGGTCAGCGAGCCGTTGACGCCTTCGACGAGGTAGTTGGTCGACTCCAGCTGGATTGCGGTTTCCGGGTAGACGGTGCCGGCGGCGATGACCTGCTTGCCGGTGTTGTCCTTCAGCGGGCCCTTGAAGACCGCGAACCCGCCCTGCATGATCTCGGCCTTGACGGCATCGGCCTGCTTGCGCGCCGCCTCGTTCACCGCCGGGCCATAGGCCGACATGCGCACGAAATCCTCCTTGAGGCCGCCGCGGGTGAAGTTCGGCAGCGGCTCGCCCGCCTGGAGCTTGTCGGCGAACATCTTGTAGGGGGTGGCCCAATTCCATTCGGCGCCGGTCAGGTAGCCCTTGGGCGCCAACGCCGCCTGGCTGGCATGGTAGCCGCAGGTGAACGCGCCGCGGCCCTCGGTGGTCTGCACGACGACCTTGGGGCTGTCGACGTGGCAGGTGATGACGTCCGCTCCCTGATCGATCAGCGCGTTGGTGGCCTCGGCCTCCTTCACGGGCATCGACCAGTCGCCGGTGAAGATGACGGCGACGGTGATCGAGGGGTCGACCGAGCGCGCGCCCATGGTGAAGCTGTTGATGTTGATCAGCACCTGCGGGATCGGCTTGGCGGCGACGAAACCGAGCTTCTTCGACTTGGTGGCGTGCGCGGCGACGATGCCGTTGAGGTATTGCCCCATGCCGATATAGCCGAAATACGACCCGGCGTTCATCGGATGCTTGGCTTTGTCCCACAGGCCGCCGCAGTGGCGGAACTCGACCTTGGGGTACTTCTTCGCCATGCGCAGCATGTAGGGGTCGAAATAGCCGAAGCTGGTAGGGAACACCAAGGACGCCCCGTCGAACTGGATCATGCTCTGCATGGTCTTCTCGCAGTCGTCGGACTCGGGGACGCGTTCTTCCTCGGTGATCTTGATGCCGGGCATCGATTTGATGGCAGCGGCGCCCTCGGCATGGGACTGGTTGTAGCCGTAGTCGTCCTTGGGCCCGACATAGATGAAGCCGATGGTGACCGCCTTGGGCGCGGCGTGGGCCGGCCGCCCGGCGAGCGCCGCGACAGCCGCAGCGCCCTGCATCAAGGTCCGCCGATGAAGGACCGGCTTGTCGATCATAGTTCCCACTCCGCTTTCGATACAGGGAGAGCATGCAATGAACATGCCGTCATGCCAACGGCGATGGCTTTCCATTCTTCTCCCCCTCCCCTTGCGGGAGGGGCTGGGGGAGGGGGTGCCGCGCGAGAGGTGGTTGATGTGGCCACCCCTCCTCCCGGCCTCCTCCCGCAAGGGGAGGAGGAGCAGGCAACGGTCAACGCCCGCAGTCGCTGGTATCAGTCGAAGCCATCATGATCGCGTCGCCGCGGGCACGGGGGCAGCGTCCATGGCATCCGCCGCCGCCATCTGTTCCAGCGACCGGCCGCTCGGCTCCACGCCCAGCGCCCATACCGTGAGGATCATCAGCGCCAGCAATCCCACCATCAGCGCCAGCACGCCGCCCACGCCGTAGGCCGTGAACAGCGGCACCACCGCGAAGGGCGTCAGTATCGTGGCGCCGCGCCCGAACGTGTTGCAGATGCCGGACGCCCGCAGCCGCACCTCCGTCGGGAACAGCTCGGGGATGTAGACGCCGAACAGCACCGCCACCAAGACGTAGATGGGCACCGTCAGCGCGAAGCCGGCCAGCGGCAGCAGGACGGGGTCGCTCACGAAGGGGTAGACGCAGCCGAACGCGATGGACACGAGGCCCGCGCCGATGATCGTGGGCCGTCGCCCCAGCCGGTCGACTACCGTGGCGCCGATGAACGACCCCACGGGCGCTCCCACCGCCATGACCAGCGAGTAGCCGAACGACGTCGCGATCGACAGGCCCTGCTTGGCGAAGAAGGTAGGCAGCCAGGTGATGAAGCCGTAGACCAGCGTGTTGATCACGATCAGGCAGACGATGCCCAGCGCCATGCGCCCCGCCAGCGGCGGCTGGAACAGGATCGCCAGCGAGCGCGACGGCGCATGGGCAGGCGCCGGGGCGGCGGCCGGCAAGGGGCGGCCTTGCGACGCCTCGGCCTCAATGCGTGACATCAGCGCCTCCGCCTCCGCCGTGCGGCCCACGCTTTCCAGCCAGCGCGGGCTTTCCGGCATGGCCTTGCGCGCCCGCCACACCAGCAGCGCGCCGATGCCGCCCAGCGCGAACATGGCGCGCCAGCCGAAATACGGCACCAGCAGCCAGCCCGCCAGCGCCGACGCCGGCAGCCCCGTCACCACCAGCACGGCGACATAGCCCAGCCAGCGCCCGCGTACGGAGGCGGGCACGAACTCCGTCATCGTGGAGTACCCCACCACGTTCTCCGCCCCCAGCCCCACGCCCATGAAGAAGCGGAGCACGATCAGCGCCGTCATGCCGGGCGCGAAGGCCGCCAGGACGGACGCGCCGCCGAACAGGAACAGGTTGAACTGGTAGGTGATGCGGCGGCCGTAGCGGTCGCCGATGAACCCGGTCAGCAACGATCCCACGGTCATGCCCAGGAAGGTGGACGACACGAAGGCGGCGTTCTCGCCCAGCGTGGAGAAGCCGGAGCGGAACGTGGCGCCCAGCACGGTGGCGGCGATGTAGATGTCGAAGCCGTCAAAGAACATGCCCAGGCCCACCAGCGTGAACAGCCGCCTGTGGAACCCCGAGATCGGCAGCCGGTCCAGCCGCGGCCCCGCGTTCACCCCGTGGATCGTTGCTGCCATAATGCATCCCCTCCGGTGTTGTGCCGCTTGCCGCGGCTTCTGTCGTCCCGCGCGATCTTTGCCGCGCCAACCCCAGGCGGCAAGGCCGCCGGATCAGGCATCGCGTCGCCCCCTAGGAACTTGTCCTGCCCGGACATCCATGCTACCTGCGAACGCTTCGCAACACGACCCGGCTCGCCGGTCTTGCATCACAGCATGAGGTTGACCGCTGATGACCGGGCTTGACGATGGGCTGTCGCTTCCGGTGGCAGCGCGCCGCGCCTTTCCTGCCGGCTTGCGCCGCTATGCCGCCGTGTTCGGCCCCGGGATCGTCGTGATGTTGGCCGACACCGACGTCGGCAGCGTGATCACCGCCGGGCAGAGCGGCGCGCAATGGGGCTACCGGCTGCTGCTGCTGCAGCTCCTGCTCATGCCGATCCTGTATGTCGTGCAGGAGCTGACGGTGCGGCTCGGCCTGTTCACCGGGCGCGGCCATGGCGAGCTGATCCGCGACACGTTCGGCGCGTTCTGGGCCTGGGTGTCGGCGGCCGGGCTCGTCATCGCCGTCATGGGGGGGCTGGTAACCGAGCTGTCCGGGGTGGTGGGCGTCGGCGAGCTGTACGGCGTGCCGCGCTGGGCCAGCCTGCTGCTCGCCGTGGCCGTGCTGCTTGGCCTGGTGCTGACGGGGTCGTACCGCCGGGTCGAACGGGTGGCGATCGCGCTTGGGATGTTCGAGCTGGCGTTCTTCGCCGTCGCCTGGTGGGCGCATCCAAGCCTGGCCGAGATGGCGCGCGGCGCGGTCAGCATCCCGTGGGCGGACAAGGACTACGCCTACCTGGCGGCGGCCAACATCGGCGCCGTCATCATGCCGTGGATGGTGTTCTACCAGCAGAGCGCGGTGGCGGCGAAGCAGCTAGGTCCGGAGCACCTGCGCGCCGCGCGGATGGACACGGCGATCGGGGCGGTCGTGACGCAGCTGGTGATGGCGGCGGTGCTGGTCGCGGCGGCCGCGACGATCGGGCGCGCCGGCAACGCCGACGCCGGGCTGAGCACCGTCGGTGACCTGGCGAACGCGCTGGTGCCGTTCCTTGGCGAGGGCGTCGGCAAGCTGGTGTTCTCGCTGGGCATCCTGGGCGCGGGCATGGTCGCCGCCATCGTCGTCACCCTGGCGCTGGCATGGGGCCTCGGCGAGGTCGCCGGCTACAAGCGGTCGCTGGAGCTGCGGCCCCGCGACGCGTCCTGGTTCTACGGCGTCTACACGGTGGGCGTGCTGGGCTGCGCGGCGCTGGTGCTGGCCTGGCCGAACCTGGTGGCGCTCAACATCGGCGTGCAGATCATGAACGCGTTGCTGCTGCCCGTCGTGCTCGGCTTCCTGGTGGCGCTGGCCCGGCGCGCGCTGCCCGCCGCCATCCGGCTGCGCGGGCTGTACTACGGCGTGGTGCTGGCGCTCGTCGTGCTGACCACGGCGCTGGGCGTGTTCGGCGGGCTGAGCGCGACGCCGCTCATCTAGGGCGCCATCCGAACGACGGCGCGCGTCATTGCGGAAGCAGGGCGTTCGGCTATTCTCGCCAGAACAGGCAGGACTGCGAAGCGCAGCGGGAGGGAACGCCGATGAGCGACGCCATCACGAGGTCGGCCCCCGTGTCGGACATCGACCCATTCGCCGCCGAGTTCTTCGACGACCCGCATCGCGCCCACGAGGAACTGCGCGAGGCCGGGCCGGTCGTCCGGCTGCGGCGACACGGCATCTGGGCGATTGCCCGCCACGAGCAGGTCCATGCCACCCTGAACGACTGGCAGACCTTCTGCTCCAGCCGCGGCGCCGGCATCAGCGACTTCGCCCGGGAGACGCCGTGGCGGCCGCCCAGCCTGATCCTGGAGCGCGACCCGCCGGAACACACCCGTGCGCGCGCCGTGCTGGGCCGCGTCCTGTCGCCGGTCGTGATGAAGCGGTTGCGCGAGGGCTTCGTCCAGGCCGCCGAGCGGATGGTCGACGCGCTGCTGCAGCGCCGTCGCTTCGACGCCATCGCGGACCTTGCCGAGGCGTTCCCGCTGGCGGTGTTCCCGGATGCGGTGGGCATCCGCCAGGATGGGCGGGAGCACCTGCTGCCCTATGCCGGCCTGGCGTTCAACGCGTTCGGCCCCGACAACGCGCTGCGCCGCGAGGCCCTAGCCACCGCCGCGCCGCATGTCGGGTGGGTGACGGCGCAATGCCAGCGCGACAACCTGGCGCCGGGCGGCTTCGGCGCGGCCGTGCACGCCGCGGCGGAGGCCGGCGAGATCACGGCGGAGGAGGCGCCGCTGCTGGTGCGCTCACTGCTGACGGCCGGGCTGGACACCACGGTCAACAGCATCGGCGCGGCGATCTACTGCCTGGCCCGCTTTCCCGAGCAGTTCCGCCGCCTGCGCCACGACCCGGCGCAGGCCCGCAACGCGTTCGAGGAGGCCGTCCGCTTCGAAAGCCCCGTGCAGACCTTCTTCCGCACCACGACGCGCCCTGTCGACATCGCGGGCTTTCCTGTGGAGGAGGGGCAGAAGGTCCTCATGTTCCTGGGCGCGGCGAACCGCGACCCGCGCCGGTGGGAACGTCCGGACGAGTACGACATCGGGCGCCGGACCGCCGGCCATGTCGGCTTCGGCAGCGGCGTCCACATGTGCGTCGGCCAAATGCTCGCGCGGCTGGAGGGCGAGGTGCTGCTGGGCGCGTTCGCCCGCAAGGTCGCGGCGATCCGCATCACGGACGCGCCGCAGCGCCGCTACAACAACACGCTGCGCGGGCTGGCCAGCCTGCCGGTCGAGATCGAGACGGCCTCTTGATACCTGTCATTGCGAGCCGCCGCTTGGCGGCGCGGCAACCCAGGGCCGCGCGACGCAAACCTGTCGCGCGGCCCTGGGTTGCTTCGTCGCAAACGCTCCTCGCAATGACAGCTTGGGGACGGTTAGTGCCGGTCGGGCCGCCTCACGTTGTGCTGATGATGATCTCGACTAGGTTGACGGCGCGCGAGGCAATGCCGGCCTCGATCGCCGGGGCGATGTCGGCGGCGCGCTCGACCCGGCGGGCCGGCACGCCCATCGATAGCGCCAGGGCCAGGTAGTCGATCGCGGGCCGGTCGATGTCCATGGCGATGAAGCGGTTGCTGCGAGCCGCGTTGTAGCCCGCCTGCCCCTTCATAAAATTCTTCAGGACGTTGTACTCGCGGTTGTTCATCACCACGAACGTCACCGGCAGGTTCTCGTGCGCGGCCGTCCACATCGCCTGCGGCGAGTACAGCGCCGCACCGTCGCCGACCAGGCACGCCACCGGCTGCCGCCCCAGCCCGAGCGAGCAACCCACGGCGGCCGGCATCCCCCAGCCCAGCGCGCCGCCGCGGATCGACGAGTACTGCCGCGGCGAAGGGCTGTCCAGGAAGCCGCGCACGTGCGCCAGGGTCGCAATCGCCTCGTCGATGATGGCGAGGTCGGGGCCGATCGCCCGCACCGCCTGCTGCGCCGCCACCAGGGGGGTGACCACGGCCGCGTCCCACTGCGACGCGGCCAGCTCAGCCAGTTGCGTCCGCCGCTCGCGCTGGTCGTGCTCCGCCTTGCGCCCTAGCGCCGCATACGCCTCGGCGTTGCCGGCCGCCGCACTGCGCGCCAGCGGCAGCAGCGCCCGCACGGAGGCCCTGATGTCGCCGACCACGGACAGCCGCGTCATGTAGGTGCGGCCGAGGTCGGCGACATCGGTCGAAAGCTGGA
>CAXSFF010000113.1:0-7491 GCA_964236035.1 uncultured Acetobacteraceae bacterium | reverse complement strand
TCACGTGGTCCACGACGGCCAGCGCCGCCTGCGGCCGGAACACGCCGCGCCCGGCAGTTCGCAGGCCGCTGAACGCCTGCGGGCTGGTGTACTCGTTCAGCACGGTGCGGTCTATGTAGAGCAGCACCTTCGCGCCCGCGCCGGACGCCTCGTCCAACTGCCGCACGGTGTGACTGTCCACGAGCTTGTCATATAGCGTCCGGTGCTGGACCATGTTGCCTGCCTGCTGTTGCCGCTCAGCTGGAAATAGGGCGCGGCGGGCCGCGCAGGCCAATGCGGTTTGCTTATCAATCAATGCGGGGAGGGGGCCGGTGGACGTTTCGTGGCTGCAGGACTTCCTGGCCCTTGCGGAAACCGGCAACTTCTCCAGGGCCGCGGCCCTGCGCAACATCACCCAGCCCGCGTTCAGCCGGCGCATCCGCTTGTTGGAGGACTGGGTCGGCGCCGCGCTGGTGGACCGCAGCACGCACCAGGCAGCGCTGACCCCTGCGGGGGAGCGGTTCCGCCCTGCCGCCACCGAGGTCCTGCGCCGCCTGCTGCTGGGCCAGGAGGAAGCGCGCGAGGCGGCGCAGGCCAACGCCGCCACCCTGCGCTTCGCCGCGACGCACGCGCTATCCCTGACCTTCTTCCCGGCTTGGCTGCGCGCGCTGGAGGACGAGGCGCCGGTCGGCGCAGTCAGCCTGGCAGCCGACCACATGCAAGCGTGCGAGGCGCTGATGCTGCAAGGCCGGGCCAACTTCCTGCTGTGCCACCATCACCCGGCGGCGGCTTCGCTGCTGGATCCCAAGTCGTTCATCTCCATCTGCCTGGGCGCCGACGTGCTGATGCCGGTGTCCGCCCCTGGGCCGGATGGCAGCCCCTTGCACGCCTTGCCGGGCCGGCAGGGGCAACCGGCGCCGTTCCTCGCCTTCACCGGCACATCCGGGATGGGGCGCATCCTGGCGGCCTGCCAGCACTTGCGGACGGACCCCCTATGGCTGGAGACGGTGTTCACGTCGCACGTGGCGACGGTGCTGAAGAGCATGGCCCGCGACGGCCGCGGCATGGCCTGGGCGCCTTACAGCCTGGCGGCAGACGACCTTGCCGCCGGCGCCCTGGTCCGCGCAGGCGCCGCCGCCTGGGACGTGCCGATCGAGATCCACCTGTTCCGGCCGCGGTCGCGTCAAAGCCAGGCCGCCGAGACGTTCTGGTCCCGCTTGGCGCCTGGCGCCCGGGCAGGCAGCTGCGTCACGGCATAGATCGATCACGTACCGGCATTGGTCCCGCCGTTTGACGGCCAGTAGGCTCCAGCTGTCAGACGCCAATCAGGCGCACAGGGCCGGAGCGCATGGACGCCGGCAGAGCGGGGGAAATGCCGGTGCTCAGGAAGCTGTATGTCCAGGTCGTCATCGCCGTCTGCGCCGGGGCCGCCGTCGGCTACCTGCTTCCCGGGCAAGCCGTGGGCCTCAAAGTGCTGGGGGACGGCTTCATCCGGCTAATCCAGATGATGCTGGCGCCCGTCATCTTCACCACGGTGGTGCTGGGCATCGCCAAGATGGAAAGCATGAAGGAGCTGGGCCGCGTCGGCGTGAAAGCGTTGCTGTATTTCGAGCTGCTATCCACCCTGGCGCTGGTGATCGGCCTGGCCGTGGTGAATGTCATCCGCCCCGGCGCGGGCATGAATGCCGATCCCAGCACCTTGGATGCGCGGGCCGTCGCCCAGTACACGGCCGCGGCGAAGTCCGACTCCGCCGTGGACTTCTTCCTCAACATCATCCCATCCAGCGTCACGGATGCTTTCGCCAAGGGCCAGATCCTGCCGATCCTGTTCTTCGGCGTGCTGCTGGGGGTGGCGTTGGCACAGGCAGGTGAGCGGGCGCGTCCGGTCGTCACGTTCCTGGACAGCCTGCTGGACGCCTTCTTCCGCATGGTGCGCTTCGTCATGCGCCTGGCGCCCCTCGGCGCGTTCGGGGCGATGGCGTTCACCATCAGCCGCTACGGCCTGGGCAGCCTGTTCTCGCTCAGCAAGCTGCTGCTGTGCGTCTATCTGACGTGCGTGATCTTCGTGACGGTCGTGTTCGGCGTTGTAGCCCGGCTGAGCGGCTTCTCGCTGTGGCGCTTCCTGAGCTTCATCAAGGACGAGGTGTTCACGGTGTTCGGCACCTGCTCCTCTGAATCCGTGCTGCCGCAGTTGATGCAGAAGCTGGAACAGGCCGGCTGTCCCCAGTCGGTCGTCGGCCTCGTGGTGCCGGCGGGGTTGACGTTCAACCCGGACGGCAGCGCCATCTACTTCAGCATCGCGACCGTCTTCATCGCCCAGGCCACCAACACGCCGCTGTCCGTAGGCGAGCAGTTGACCATCCTGGGCGTGCTGCTGCTGACGTCCAAGGGGTCGGCCGGGGTGGCGGGCGCCGGGTTCATCACGCTGGCAGCGACGCTTGCGACGATGGACAAGGTTCCGGTCGCGGGCATGGTGCTGCTGCTGGGCGTGGACCGATTCATGGCCGAGGCGCGGGCCGTCACCAACACCATCGGCAATGCCGTGGGCACGATGGCCGTGGCCGCGTGGGAAGGGGTGCTCGACCGCCAGAAGCTGGCCGCGGCCCTTTCTCCAGGCGCGCGTCCTGCTGGCCAGGTTGTGAACGCTACGCTGCCTGCTGAGTAAAGGTGCGGCGTCAGGCTTGCCCGATAGGAGACGTCCTCACCATCGCCTTCTTCATGCTGACCGAGGACAAATGTTGCCGCAGGAACTCCGACGCCTCCCGGCGTTCGCCCGTCAATGGCATGTCCGCGAACTGGACATGCTCCCGGCACCGCACGACCGCATACCCGCGGTCAAGCGGTCGCCGATATTCCATCAGCCGCCAGAGCGTGTCGATGCGCGAGGGCTATCGCATTTGAGCCAGGCCGAAGCTGGCAGGAGCCTGGTGAGGAATGCATCGCTCCAGCCGCTCGTTCAAGCTTGCCCTCCTTGAGCATTTCGAGGCTTTGAGCTTTGCGAGGTTATGGGCAAGAGAGCGATGTTCTCTGGCCCGTGACCTTGCGGTTCCTGGCTTGATCCTCGTTCACGGTCCCGTCTAGAATCCAGTGCAGGCTGTTTTCGACGTTCCAATGTGCTCGGGCCACTTCGTCGAAACGTTCGGCGCTCAGGACCGGATCGAGCAAGGTAGTAGGCGGTCTCGGTGGCTATTGTTGTGCCAACCTCACGGATACGGACGACCTGGCCGATGACGCGGAGACGGTAAGGCGCAGGTTTCGTTGCAGTGGCCAGGAGCAGTCCTGTATCACGCCGGATAGATTGCTCCGCCGGCTCCCTCATGAAGCATCATGTGGCGGCCTTGCGCCGATCACGGGCAGAAGAAAGCTCGATGCCGGCGAAGTGGCCGCCGCCCTGCAGGGCCCGCCATCGCGCCTTGATGCCGCCGAAGCAGAGAATGCCAGGTTGCGCGCCTGGCTTGAGCGCCTTCACCCCCACCTCAACTATCCCGGAGACCTCTCGTGAACGACCTGCCTGCCGCGCCCGCTTATCCCACCACCGGTCCTACTTCGGTCCGGCCGCCTTTCACTGCCGAAACTGCGGCCAGCAAGGCGCGCATGGCGGAGGACTCCTGGAACACCCGCGATCCAGCCCGCGTGGCCCTGGCCTACACCGAGGACAGCACCTGGCGGAACCGGTCGGAGTTCCTGGCCGGCCGTCCCGCCATCATCGCCTTCCTGACGCGCAAGTGGCAGCGGGAGCTGGACTACCGGCTTATCAAGGAGGTGTGGGCCTTCACCGGAAACCGCATCGCTGCGCGCTTCGCCTACGAGTGGCACGACGCGGACGGCGCTTGGTTCCGCAGCCACGGCAACGAGCAGTGGGCCTTCGACGAGCACGGGCTGATGCACCGGCGGGAGGCCAGTATCAACGACGTGCCGATCACGGAAGCGAGCCGGCTGTTCCGCTGGCCGTTAGGACCGCGCCCGGCGGCTCATCCAGGGTTGACGGACCTGAGACTCTGAACACATCCTCGATCGTCTCACGCTGGCACGGTAGCTCGCCGCTTGGTGCGCCTCGCGTACGGTCGTTAGCGTGTAGCTCTTGCCCGTGTCGGTCGGCCCACGATCAGCTTCAGCCTACCCGCGACCGCATATTCGAAGGTCGACGCGCGAACGCGCGCCGCAAGCATTTCTATACGGACCTGATGAACGATGTATCCGTAAGAGCATCGAGCAACGCTTGGTGCAGTTCTATGCGCATCGCTGAAGTGCAGTGCCAAAGGTGTAACTCTTTGTTGTATAAAAGTCCTGAATGCAGCGGAAAGGGGAAATCGACACCGTCAGTGCGCGATCCCCTGCGTCGCGGCACCAGGCCGGGCACTCGGACGGAGCGCACGCGATGACAGAGCAGGCCGGCCTCGACGCCAACAGGATCGATATGAATTCAGCGGCTCCGGCCGGGGGCCTCCGGTACCCGGATGGCGTGACGCGTGCAGCCGTTCACGCTGCCGAAACGCGACGGCTCTACGCCGCAGACTGGGCGGCGTTCGTGACCTGGTGCCGCGAGCGGCACCACGCCGCGCTGCCAGCCTTGTCCGCCACGGTCGCGAGCGATGGCGACGCTGTCGCATGGCGCCCTGGCGCGCCGTGCCGCCGCCATTGCCGGGCAGCACCGGCATGCGGGCTATCCGTCGCCGGGGACAGACCCAGTCGTCCGAGACGTGCTGCGTGCCACCCGCGCCGCCAAGCGCACCACCCGAGAGGCGCCGGGCGCCGGGTCCGTCGTGCCGGTCCCGGCAAAGCCTGCTCGTCGCCGTCCGCCGCTCGGCCCGGCCCAGCTCGCCCGCATGGCCGCCCGCTGCCCCGGTGACTTGGCCGGCCTACGCGACCGCGCCCTGCTGCTGCTTACCGGCTCCGGCCTGGGCGGCGAGCGCCTGCTCGCTCTGGACCGCGAGCATGTCCGTTTCACCCGAGGAGGGATGGAGCTGGCCATGCCCACCGCCGGTGCCGGGACAGAGGAGGTGGTCATCGTGTCCCGCATCATGGCATCGGCAGCCTGCCCGGTCCGCGCGCTGGTGAACTGGCTGCACAGCTCGGACACGCGCTTCGGCCCGGTGTTCCGCAAGGTCAACCGGTGGGGTGGAGTCGAGCATTGCCGCTTTCGCACCGACGCCCTGCGGCGCATCTGGCAGCGTCGCGCCAAGACGCTGCGGGCATCCCGCCGAGCCGAGCAGGCGCCAACCTGACCCGCTTTGCGTGCGAGATGGAGAAAGCCGCGCTGAAGGCAGAAGAAGCGGCCGACCAGCTGGATGCCTGGTTGCGGCAGCAGCGCGGGTCTGTCCCCGACGACGGCAGGGATGCCCCTCGAATGGGCGACTTGTCCCTGGCAGAGGGAATGGCGGCCATCCCCGTCGAAGGAGAGCCGGCCGCAGCCGAGACAGCGAAGAGTCCCGCCGCCAACGCCTTGAACAATGGAACTCACGACAGCCCTCGTCCAGCAAGCCCGTACGAAGGCAGGTCCGGTGCCGGCCTGCCGATCCACTTGTCGCATACGGATTGGCTGCACCATAGGCTGGTGGTGACCGGGCCGGCAGACGCGCTCGCGGCCTTCCAGGCGGCCGCAAGCGGCGCGGGCACGATCCCTTGGCACCTCGATGGCGACCGCATGGCGGAGGATCTCTTTCATTTGTTGGTGGCGCCCCCGGCGCCGCAACGCCGCCGCCTGAGCCTGGCCGGCGCGCGGCAGCTGGCGCGCCAGCTGCGTGAGGCGGCGGAGCTGCGCCACGCGGCAGCCTGCGCCCGCGTGAGCCTCAGCCAAGCCTGCGCGCTCGACCTGCACGCTCTCCTGCCAATGCCGCCCGACATCTTGCGGCTGGGTCCGGACGCGCTGGGCGCCCTGGCTTGGCTGTGGGGACACTGGGGCACCACAGCACCGTTGCGCCACGTCACCGTCAAGCCGCCCTCGGCGCTGCGCACGCCCTTGCCGGCTGGGACCGCGACGGTGCAGATCAGCTTCTGGTCTGCCGACTGGACGCCCTGGCGCGCCCTGGCGGATGTGGCTGCGCGCTGGCTCACGCTGCGCTTCGATATCCGCCCGACCTACGGCTCCTTGTGAGCAAGTTGTTTGCCGACGTATCGGGCAGGACTCTCGAGCCGCAGCACCGGCAGGGGTCCTTCGCGTGGGAAGACCCGCCCCGCTCGCGGGCGCCGGCGACGTCGCCGGTCTTGGCCGTGGCGGGGTTCGAGGGGCCGCTCGACTGGCTGCTGGAGATGGCGCGCACCCGCAGGATCGACTTGGCCCGGCTATCGATCCTGGCGCTGGTCGAGGCCTTTGCGGGCGCCATGGACACGGCGCTGACGCGAGTGCCGGACGCGCCGGACGCGCGGGCGCCGAACCTCCTGGCATGGGCCGCCTGGACGGTGTTGGCGACCGATCTCGCCCTGCTTCGGTCACGGCTGCTGCTGCCAGCCGGCGCCGCCGAGGCGCACACGGCGCTGGCGGAAGCCGAGGCACTGCGTCAGCAGTGGGTATGCCGCGCGGAGATGGCGGCAGCTGCGGACTGGCTCGAGCGGCGGCCGCAACTCGGGTCCGAGGCGTTCGCGCGCGGGCGGCCGGAGGCGGCCAGGGTGGAGCAAGCGGCCGTTACTGAGGGTCGGGCGGTCGAGGATGAGACTGGCGATGGCGCTAGAGTCGACCCGGATCGGACCCCAAGCGACACGGCGGACGATCTGCCCGTCCCTGGCGGCGACCTCACCGACCTGCTGCGGGCGTGTCTGGTGGCGCTGCGCCTACCGCCGCACGCCGAGACCTACCAGCCGCGGCAACTGCCGTTCTGGAGCATCAGCAACGCCGCCGGCCGGATCACCCGGTTGCTCAACGGGCTGCCGCAGGGCGCTGATCTGGGAGCGTTCCTGCCGACGATCGCCCAGGCCGGCGCCAGTCGGGCGCTGCACTGCCGCGCAGCCGTGGCCGCGACCTTGGTCGCAGGCCTGGAGCTGACCCGCAGCGGCGCGCTCACGCTGGAACAGGACGCGCCGCGGCAGCCGATCCAAGTCCGGCCTTGCAAGCCTCAGTAGACCGGCAGCCTCGTTGCTTCGGCAATATCGTGCTGCTTGGACAGCGCGTGCAGCGTCTCGCCCGCGATGAGTCCCTCAGCAACCTGCCGTTTGAACGCGGCGCTGTGGAACCGGTGTTTCGTCATGGCTTCCATTCTCCAGAAGCTCGGCAAAGGGGGTCAATCTTCGGCTCTGACTCATTTCTGCTGCTGTTCTGTGGCGATCTGGCGTGGTGTACACGACAGGAGCATCCATGGCGGCTCGGTTTAACTTCGCATCGCTGATCCCGCCCGGGTTGGAGGCGGACAGCGTTGACGACATCGAGGACACGCTGGTGGTGACCGCCCGTAGCAGCGCCATGGCAGCGTCCTGCCCGCTGTGTGGTGCGGCCTCGCGCCGTGTCCAAAGCCACTATGTCCGCCGACCCTCGGACCTGCCGTGCGCGGGTCGCCGCGTGCGCCTGCGGCTCCTCGTGCG
>CAXSFF010000112.1:0-7492 GCA_964236035.1 uncultured Acetobacteraceae bacterium | reverse complement strand
GCTTCGTGGCCTATGGCGATCTGGCGGAACTGGGCCTGTGGAGCGAGGCGCTGCGCATCATCGACGCGGCCCGCCGCCTGTTGCTCTAGCTGCGGCGGCGGCGCGAGTTGTTGGCGGCCGGCGCGCTGGCCGCGGTCGCCGCCGCGCCGGCGAAAATCAGGCCGAGGGCCGCGGGAACGAGCCAGATCGGGCGGTCGATGATAGCCATCAACGGGCCTTTCCACAGCCACGCCGACAGGTGGTTGCGCACATAGGCCTCGACGGCGGCCAGGCTGGTGCGGTCGAGCCGGGTGATGGCGTCGCCCAGCGACATCTCCTGCGGGCCGAGGGTGCCGATCGCAACCGACCCGACCAGCAGGACCGCGGCGATCACCGCCAGAAACTTGGCAAACTTCATACGAACAGCCGTTCCGTCTTGAGGTCGGTGTACATGCCTGCGACAAAATCGCCGTAGCCATTCCAAATCTGGGTCGGCACCGTCTCACCGCTGCCGATCAGACGTTCATGGGCCTGGCTCCAGCGCGGATGGGAGACCGCCGGGTTGACATTGGCCCAGAAGCCATATTCCTCGGGTTGGATCTGGCCCCAGAACGTCTCCGGACGTTTGTCGGTGAAACTGACCTTGACGATCGACTTGGCCGACTTGAAGCCGTACTTCCAAGGCAGCACCAGGCGGATCGGCGCGCCGTCCTGCTTTGGCAGGGCCTTGCCATACATGCCCGTCACCAGGAACGCGAGGTCGTTGTTCGCCTCCTGCATCGTGACGCCCTCCACATAGGGCCAAGTGAAGTAACTGCTGCGGATGCCTGGCATCACTTTGGGATCAGCGAGGCTCTCGAATACGACATACTGCGCCGCCGAAGTCGGCTGCGCCAGCTTCACCAGGGCAGAAAGTGGGAACCCGGTCCACGGCACCGTCATGGCCCAGGCCTCGACGCAGCGATGGCGATAGATCCGCTCCTCCTGCGACACCTGCTTCAGCAGGTCGTCCAGGTCAAGCTTGCGCGGCTTTTCGACTAGGCCGGCAATCTCGATCTGCCAGGGCGTGACCGGAAGGCGCTGCGCCGCGCGGTAGATCGACTTGTCGGTGCCGAACTCATAGAAGTTGTTGTAGGTGGTCGATTCCGCCTCCGGCGTGAGGGCACGGCCTGGCGGATATTTCGCATCCGGCTCGGCGTGGGCCGTCGCCGACCCGGCAACCAACGCAGCCGCGCCAGCCCCGACCAGCAGGCCGCGGCGGCCGACTGAATAAGCTTCCGGCGTCACCGCGCTCTCGCGAAGCCGCCAGCCGTGCCTCCGGTGGATGACCATATTGTTCCGCCTCTGCTAACTTACATTTAGGGATGTCGGCTGCCAAAGCAAACTGCTTCGACGACCCACGCCGGCCATCGCCGGAAAGCTATCAGGAAGCCTGGCCGCCCGCGCCTTACGGATGGGTAACCGTAGCGGGCTGCGGCGTGATGGCGTAGCGTGCAGCATCGATACGGGAGTGGGTTCGTGGCCAAGCCTTACCTGAGCACGATGGTCCTGAGTGCCGTGGCCCTGGGCGCGGTGGCGTTGGGTGGGTGTCAGACGACCTTCGACCTGGTCGGGGTCGCGACACCCCTTTCAGCCGGCGAGGCGCACCGCTTCGACGGCAGCTACCAGGGCGTCATCCAGCAAGTCTCGCGGACGGGGCCGAACTGCCCCGCCAGCGAGGGCGAACGGGTGGTGATGATCGGCGACGGCGTGCTGTGGTACGCCTACTCGCCCACGACGCTGTTCACGCTGCCGGTCGGCTACGACGGCAGCATCGACGGCCGTTCCGGCGACACGGCGATGCTGGGCAAGATCGACGGCGACCACATGGCGCTGACCATAAAGTCCGCCACCTGCCAGACGAGGTTGTCGATGGACTACATCTACGACCACTCCTGACGGATCAGGCGCTCCGCAGCCTCAGTAGCGCCGCAGCAACCCGATCAGCCGGCCCTGCACCTTGACCCGGTCCGCTGGGAAGATGCGGGTCTCGTGGCGGGCATTCGCCGGCTCCAGGGCGATGGAGTTGCCGCGTTGCCGCCAGCGTTTCAGCGTCACCTCGCCGTCGTCCACCATGGCGACGACGATCTGGCCGTTCTCCGCCGTCTCGCCCTTGCGGATGATCACCGTGTCGGTGTCCAGTATCCCGGCCTCGATCATCGAGTCGCCGGCGACCTCAAGCGCGTAGTGCTCGCCGCTGCCGAGCATCGCCACCGGCACCTCGATATGGCTGCCCTGGTCACGCAGCGCCTCGATCGGCTGCCCGGCGGCGATCCGGCCGTACAGCGGCAACTGCACCGCCGCCGCATCCTCGGCCGCGCGCACGCCGGCCAGCCGGGTGGTGAAGTCGCCCTGGATGACGTTCGGCGCGAACGCGCCATCGACCTCGGGCATGGCGCGTGGCGCACTGGCCACCACGCCCGCGGTCTGCTCAGGCAGGCGCATCACCTCAAGCGCCCGCGCGCGATGATGGTGCCGCCGCAGGAAGCCACGCTCCTCCAAAGCCGAGATCAGCCGATGGATGCCGGACTTCGAACGCAGGTTGAGCGCATCCTTCATCTCCTCGAAGCTGGGAGAGAACCCCGTGCTGCGGAGATGGTGATCGATATATGTCAGCAGCTCGTGCTGCTTACGGGTAAGCATCGGCCGTGACCCCCTGATGGAACAAACCGGCAACCAGGGCTGTTCTATTTAGGTTCTCTGTCCGATGCAAGTGCTGATGCGATGATCGACGTCCGGCTACAGGCCAAGCGTGGCCAGGCGGATGACCTCGACCTCCATCCCGGCCGGCGCCGCCGGGGCATGCGGGGCGCGCAGGATGAGCGCGTCGGCCCGCGCCAGCAGGCTCATCATGCTGGAGTCCTGCCGCGGGAACGCCGTCGCCACCAGCGATCCGTCGGCGCCCGGCGCCAGCGTGCCGCGCAGGTGGTCGGCACGGTTGTCGTTCTGCTTCAGGGCCTCGCCAAGCACCGCCCGCTCGGTCCGCGGCGGCGAGGCGGGCAGCCCGGACAGCACCTCCAGCGCCGGCAGCAGGAACAACGCCGCGCAGATCATCGTGGAGACAGGGTTCCCCGGCAGGCCCAGCACGGGGACTCCGGCCACGCGCCCGGCGATCAACGGCTTGCCGGGCCGCATGGCGATGCGCCAGAAATCCAGCTCGAACCCCCGTCCGGCCAAGGCGGCCTGCACCAGGTCATGGTCGCCGACGCTGGCGCCGCCCGTAGTCACCAGCATGTCGGCGCCGCCCAACTGGTCCACCGCCGCCGCGATCGATGCCAGGTCGTCGCGCGCCACCGGCAGCAGCACGGGATCGCCGCCCGCAGCGCGGACCAGCGCCGCCAGGGCGTGGCTGTTGGAGCTGACGATGCCGCCAAGCACGATCGGCTCGCCGGGCATGGCGATCTCGTCCCCCGTCGCGAGGATGGCCACACGGGGGCGGCGATGCACCGTGAGCCACGGGTGGTTGGCCGACGCGGCCAGGCCGATATCGCGCGCTCCCAACCGCCGCCCCGGCGCCAGCAAGATGTCGCCGGACGAGAAATCCTGTCCCATCGGGCGGATGTGGCGGCCCGGGACGCAGGTTTCGCCCACGATGACGGACGCCGCGTCAGCTTGGGCGTCCTCCTGCAACAGGATGGTGTCGGCCCCGTGCGGCACCACGCCGCCGGTGAACAGCCGCACCGCCTCGCCCGCGCCCACGGTCCCCGCGAACGGGTGCCCGGCCGGCGCGCTGCCGACGACCTTCAGCGCGCGGCCCGCCACGCCGTCGGCCGCGCGCAGCGCGTAGCCATCCATGGCAGAGACAGTCGCCGGCGGCTGCGTCAGGCGCGCCACCACGGGCTGCGCCAGCACCCGGCCCCATCCCGCGCTTAGGGCCACGACCTCGGCCGGCGTTGGGCGCAGCGGCGCCAGGATACGGGCCCGTGCCTCGGCGACGCTCAGCATCGCGGCTCAATCCTGGACAAAATCGCCCGACTTGCCGCCGGATTTCTGCACCACCCGCAGCGCCTCGATGCGCATGCCGCGGTCGACCGCCTTGCACATGTCGTACACGGTCAGCGCCGCCACGCTGGCTGCCGTCAACGCCTCCATCTCGACGCCCGTGCGGCCGGTGGTGCGCACCGTAGCGGCGATCTCGACCCCGTCGCCGCCCGCGTGCAGGTCCAGCGAGACAGCGGCGATCGGCAGCGGGTGGCACAGCGGGATCAGGTCGGCGGTGCGCTTGGCGGCCATGATGCCGGCCAGCCGCGCCGTCCCCAGCACGTCGCCTTTCTTGGCGGTGCCGCCCGTGATCATGGCCAACGTCGCCGGCAGCATCGCCACCCGCACCCGCGCCGTCGCCGTGCGCGCCGTCTCCGGCTTGGCGGACACGTCCACCATCACGGCGCGTCCCTCGGCGTCGAAATGGGTGAGTCCCGTCATGGGCCAGTGCCCAGCAAGGCGTGGACCGCCGCGCCGACATCCGCCTGCCGCAACAGGCTCTCGCCGATCAACAGGCATTGCGCCCCTGCCTGACCCAGCATGTCCACATCCTCCCGGGTGCGGATGCCGCTTTCGGTGATCAGCAGCCGGTCCGGCGGCACGAACGGCGCCAGCTCCACCGTGACCTGAAGGTCGGTCCGCAGCGTCTTAAGGTTTCGGTTGTTGATGCCGATGAGCGGTGCCTGCAACCCGAGCGCGCGATCAAGCTCCTCGCGGTCGTGCACTTCGACCAGCACGTCCATGTCGAGGTCGCGCGCCACGCCCTCCAGCTCGATGGTCTGGGCATTGCTCAGCGCCGCCATGATCAGCAGCACGCAATCGGCGCCCATCGCCCGGCTCTCATGGATCTGCCACGGGTCGAGCATGAAGTCCTTGCGCAGCACCGGCAGCCTCACGGCGGCCCGGGCGGCTTGCAGATGCTGGACCTCGCCTTGGAAGTACGGGCCGTCGGTCAGCACGGACAGGCAGGTGGCGCCCGCCGCCTCATAGGCACGGGCGATGGAGGCCGGGTCGAAGTCGGGCCGGATCAGGCCGCCGGATGGGGACGCCTTCTTGATCTCGGCGATCAGGCCGCAGCTTCCGGCGACCACGGCCGCCTTCAGGGCATTGCCGAAGCCACGCGGCGTTTCGTGCCGGTCGCGGATACGGCGCTGCAGGACCGCCAGCGGGGTGGCTTGGCGGCGGTCGGCGACCTCCTGCACCTTGTCGGCGCATATCCGCACGAGCGCGTCGGGCCATTCGGAGTCCATCGGCATCCCCCCAATCAGGCCGCTGAAGCCGTCGCATCCCGCAGACGGCCCAAGGCCGCCAACGCCGCGCCTCCATCGATCGCTTCCGCCGCCAGCGCGGCGCCGGCAACCAGGTCGGACACCCGGCCCGTCACCATCAAGGCCGCGGCGGAGTTCAACAACACCGTGTCCCGATATGGCCCCGGCGCTCCCTCCAGCAACGCGCGCAGGGCGGCGGCGTTTTGCGCCGGGTCGCCGCCGCGGATCGCCTCGATCGGCGCCCGCGCCAATCCGGCCTGCTCCGGGCTGATCGTGAAGCCGCGTATCTGGCCGCCGGCCAGTTCCACCACCTGACTCTCCCCGGCGACGGTGAGTTCGTCGAGACCCTGGCCGTGCACGATCCAGGCGCGCTCGGCGCCGAGCCGGTTCAGCGTCTCCGCCATCGGCCGCGCCCAGGCGGGGTCGAACACGCCGACCAGTTGCAGCCGCACCCGCGCCGGGTTCGACAGCGGTCCCAGCAGGTTGAAGATCGTCCGCGTGCCCAGCTCCACACGGGGGCCGGCCGCATGGCGCAGGGCGGCATGGTGCCGCGGCGCGAACAGGAACACGCAGCCGGCCGCGGCCAGCACGCCGGCCAGCCGTTCCATCGGCACGTCCAGGTTGACCCCCAGCGAGGTCAGCACGTCGGCGCCGCCGGTGCGCGAGGACAGCGCGCGGTTGCCGTGCTTGGCGACAGGGATGCCGAGCCCGGCCAGCACGAAGGTCACCGCCGTCGACACGTTCAGCGTGCTGGCACCGTCGCCGCCGGTGCCGCAGACGTCGATGGTCCCCAGCGGCGCGTCGATCGCCACCATGCGCGCCTGCATCGCCCGCACGGCGCCCGTCAGCTCGGCCACCGTCTCGCCGCGCAGGCGCAGCAGCATCAGCAGCCCGGCGATCTGCGACGGCGTCGCCTGGCCCGACATGATGACGCCGAACGCCGCTTCGGCCTCGGCCTCGGACAGCGTGGCACCCGTGGCCAAGCGGGCGATCACGGGCTTGAGGTCGGTGTCCACCGTTAAGCGGCGCGCGCCGGCGCATTGGTTCCGCGGGCAATGGCCAGGAAATTGGCCAGGATGTCGCGGCCATGCTCGGAGGCGATGCTCTCGGGATGGAACTGCACGCCGAACACGGGAAGGCTGCGGTGGCGCAGGCCCATCACCAGGCCGTCCTCGGTCCACGCCGTCGCCTGCAACGTAGCGGGCAAGGTGGCGCGGTCGACGATCAGGCTGTGGTAGCGGGTGGCGTTGAACGGGGTCGGCAGGCCGGCGAAGATGTCGCTGCCAGCGTGCTCGATGCGGCCGACCTTGCCGTGCATGGGCTTGGGCGCACGCTGCACGGCGCCGCCATAGGCCTGGCCGATCGCCTGGTGGCCCAGGCAGACGCCGAGGATCGGCACGCGAGCGGCGGCGATCAGGTCGAGGCAGATGCCGGCCTCGTTCGGCGTGCAGGGACCCGGCGACAGCACGATCGCCTCTGGCGCCAGCGCCAGCGCCTCATCCGCGGTCAAGGCGTCATTGCGACGCACGACGCACTCGGCGCCGACCTCGCCCAGGAAATGCAGCAGGTTGAAGGTGAAGCTGTCGTAGTTGTCGATCAGCAGGATCATGCGCCGTGTATCGCGCGCCGCCGGGTAGGGGGTCAATGCTGGAAAAGGAAGGCGTGGTCGGAGCGGCCGGATTCGAACCGACGACCCTCAGTCCCCCAGACTGATGCGCTACCAGACTGCGCTACGCTCCGACTACGGGTCGTGTAGCAGCGCGCCCGTCCGGTCGCAACACGCTCACGGCAGCAGCCGCCGCAGCGCCTCCAGTTCCAGCAGCACGCCGTGCAGCACCGAGCGCAGCCGCTCCACCTCACCGTCCTGCTCGTGCGCCCGGGCGAAGGCCGTGTCGAGCGACGGCCCGACGCCGAGAGTCGGCAACAGCGGCGCGTCATCGGGCAGGTTGGCGCGCTCCGCCTCCGCCGCCGCGCGCTCGGCTTCGGTCGCCGGCGGGATGTCGTCGGACAGCTTGCCGCCGCCCTCCCGCAGCAGGCGCTGCACGCCTTTGATGGTGTAGCCCTGGATATACAGCAGGTCCGAGATCCGCCGCAGCAGGGCGATGTCGTCCGGACGGTAGTAACGGCGGCCGCCGCCCCGCTTCAGCGGCTTCACCTGGGGGAACTTGGTCTCCCAAAACCGCAGCACGTGCTGGGGGATGTGCAGCTCGTCCGCGACCTCGCTG
>CAXSFF010000111.1:0-7506 GCA_964236035.1 uncultured Acetobacteraceae bacterium | reverse complement strand
CTCCTGCAGGCCTACAACCACTGCGAATACTTCGCCACGTAATCAAACAGGCTCTGAGATTGGGGACAGAACCGGAGGTTTCTGTTCAGACGTGTCAGGAAGCACGCATGAGCCGACCGAGACTTCCTGAGCGGTCATTTTGGGTGCCGGGCTGACCCGTTCGAGCACTGCGACCCCTGAGCCAGGCTTGAGGCCTGGGATCAGGAGTATGGTTGCAAACACCGCAGCGAGCACGACAGCTAGCATGGCGATATTAGCTTTTGACGTTCGAAACTTGTCCAGAGTGATGTGTTTCTTTCAGCTGGTCAGCCTACGCCAGCGCTTATCGTCCCTGCTCACCCTGCCCCGTGGCGGTGACTGCACTGTGTTCAGTGGGATTGCCCTCGCCAGGTCGACGCTGCCGTCGACTTCCCCCGGCGGGATGGTCCGCACCGCCATTGCCGCCTCGCACAGATCGGTCGTCGTGTCGTGTGGACACGCAGTGTGAACCGAAACAGCTACTAAATGACACCTGCCGCACACAGGGGATTATGGCAAGTCGGGCGCAACCTGCCGCTCCGCATCGGACCTAGGCCATGCGGCAAGGCATCACCCAGCCCACCCAGCATGTTCCCAATCACTTGGGTTTGTGCTACGCTGAGCCGTGCCGACGATTCTGCGCCTCGACGGCCTGCGGGTCACGATCTATTCTAACGACCACCGGCCCCCGCATGTGCATGTCGTCGGTGCGAAAGGTGAAGCCGTGTTCCTGCTCAACTGCCTTGGCGGTCCGGCGGAGCTGCGCGAAAGCTACGGGTTCAACGGACCCGAGATACGCCAGATGGCGGTTGACCTGCTGGCTCACATCCTAACCCTTTGCACTGAATGGGCGACGATCCATGGAAATCCCTGATGCCGCGATCCAACAGGCCGAACAGCGCATGCGCGAACGCCTGGAAGCGACTCCGCACGCCATCGCGGCACGCTACGACCGGCGCGTGTCGCGCGTCATGGTCAGCCTGAGCAACGGCCTGGAACTGGCCTTTCCGCCGCACCTGGCCGAGGGCCTGGCCGATGCCAAGCCGGCCGACCTGGCGGCCATCGAGATCACCCCCGCTGGCCTCGGCCTGCATTGGCCCAGGCTCGACGCGGACCTGTACCTGCCGGCGCTGCTGCAAGGCGTCTTCGGCTCGCCGCGCTGGATGGCCGGGCTGCTCGGCAAGAGCGGCGGCCTGGCACGCACACCCGCCAAGGCGGCCGCGGCGCGCGAGAACGGCCGCAAGGGCGGCAGGCCGCGCAAGCGAGCGACCGTATAGCTGCATCGGCTTCCGAGCCGTATCATTCTGTCAAACGGTCGTCGTTTGACGAAGTGAAACACCCTGCCCTATCGGCTGACAGATTTTATGGTAAATCAAACCGGCATAGCCTCTTGCCTGTGCGAAGCTCCACTTAATCGAATGATGGCCGAGGCCTGTCGCCGGACTTAAACCTTGTCATTCGGGCCAACACTCGGCGGCTTTTTTGAAGGCCCAGTGACCGCGAAGGTGTGCAGAATGGCCATCTGCAACGAAAGTCAAGTTTACCAGCAGCTTGCGCGCTGCCATAATCCGGGCACCTGTCACATTTTTTGACATTTGGCCGTTCGGCATCCTGGGTGATTGATACCGCAAAGCCTGACTTTGCTGGAGGTTGGACCCAGCACTTTTGACAAATCGCGTGTTCTGTAAAGCCATAGCCATTCTGCACACCTTCGCGGTCACTGAGCCAAGTTAACGATTAGGTAATCACCCGCATGGTACCTAGGCAGTGACGCGGGGTGATCGGCGCATGACACGAGGTACCTTCGCCAGCACGAACCCACAAGCCAGCGTGCGAACCGGGTTTTTCATCCCGGTGCTCACCATCCTGCTGCTGATGGCCTTCATCACCATGTTTGTCCTGGAACAGCGCCTCACATCTTGGCCAGGCGGTGCCTTGGTGGCGCCAGACATTGGAACGCTCGTCGCGCTGGGCGGCCTCAGCCGTAAACTGGTGGCGGCTGGCGAGGGGTTCCGGGTTTTTTCAGCACCTTTCCTGCACGCGAACCTTGCCCACCTGATCAACAACGCCCTCGTCTTTGCGCTGGCCGGCTACCGTCTGGAGCGGCTTGCCGGGTGGGCCTGGATGTTCTGCATCTTCACCGTGGGCGCGCTCGCCGGGTCGGCTATGTCTCTCGCCCTGTCGGCGCCATCAACGGTGTCCGTCGGCACATCCGGCGCGATCATGGCCATGATGGGCGCCCTCTTCTTGTTGAACTTCCGCCTGCCGCCATCGAAGAACAAGACCCGCATTCAGCGGCGCCTGTTTTTTATGATGGCGTTGGCCCTGCTGCCTGTGGGCCACGGTGCTGGCGCCATCGCGGTCGATTACGGCGCCCATCTGGCGGCGCGCTGCTGGGACTGCTGCTCGGTTTCCTGCTGCTCAACACCTGGAACGAAAGCTCGCCGCTGCCCTCGTTCCGCAACATCGCGGCTGTGCTCGCCGGCGCCGGCCTCCTTTCGCTGAGGAGCACAGCCTATGCCGTGAGGCAGCGCTAGCCCTATTACGAAGCGCTGCTCCACACGATCCCCGCGGCGCAATACCCCCATGAAGATGCTGGGATCAGGGCAAAGGCCGCCGGGCTGCTGGCCGCCTATCCTAGCGACCCGCGCGCCCATCTTCTGTCTGGGATCGCCAGGTTGCGGCGCGGCGACGCCGCGGGCGCCGAGCAGGAGCTACGGATCGCTCTGCCCCTGAGCAATGGACCCTCGACCCTCATCTGGCCTAGCTTGAGCAACACCATACGCACCTTGCTGGCGGAGATCGTCCTGGAGCGGGGATCTCGGGCAGAGGCGGAAACGATTGCCCATGATGCCTGCGTCGCTCAGGGTGAGTCCGCTCCGCCCCCAGCGCTTGCCGCGTCCCTTGTGAAGTTGCTGCTATGCACGCTGCCCAAAGCTGCGGTATCCCCCGCGTAGGTGAGGTGACCCCTACTGGGGTCACGCCAGTCGCACATCTCCAAGCTTCTTAACAGCTTGGACCGCGTCAGAGGTCATGACCGAAAGTAGGTCGAGGGCTTAGCCCCTGGACCCGCGCGCGCGTCGTAGCCATCAGCCCGCATCTCGACGACGGCGACCAGCCCTCACTGGCCCTGCCAGAGCAACTGGTCAACGTCGCCGTCATGTTGGGCCTGCCGGTAATGGCAACCATCACGGTGCCCTACAGCTCCACCAGGAACGCAGGCCGCCTGGTGCATGACATCTTTGCCGGCCGGGTCGCTCTGCCGTCCGGCATGTGCATCAGCTACATCGACATGCGCAACGCCATGGAGCGGGTCAGCGTGGCCTTCATCGGCCACGCCCCACCAAGCCTAGGCTTAGTGCCCGAGATCGTGGGCGCCCGTACGGTACGGCCTCGTCGACCAACTGATCTGCGAAGATGCCGAGTTGGTGTTCGACGTGCCAAGCCGGCATCGCTTGGACACCCAGTCCGACGGCGCGGAAGGGAATGGGGCTCGCTCGACTGACACGGCCCGATCCCAACCCCAGAGATCGGGCCTGCCTCACCTGCCATCGGCAGGTGCGTCCAGCCCGCCGCTCAGCGGGCAGAAAGGCCACCATGTTAACGACACTGGACGGCCTGGCGGCGACCCTCGACCCAGGGCTGTTGACCAGGTCCATGGACCAGCCCGGGAGCTTCACGCGCCTGGTGCTGATCAAAGCGGCGCGATGGGGCATGCCATAGTGGAGTGCTCGACCCGATGGGACCGTGCAACGCCGAGCGTGTCGGCGGCGACCTTCACCGGGAACCGCCCGGTGGCGGCGACAGCAACTGCCAAGCGGGCTTTTCCCCCGGGCGGCCAGCGCTTCCTTGAGCACCTCGACTTTCATGGTCTTGCGGTGGCTCTGGCCTATCTGCGGCCGGCCGACCTGTGGCGCAACAACGTCACGTTGCCGTCTGTTGTCCTTAGACGGTGCAGGCGCGGATGGAGGCATGGGGATAGCTGCCGGCAGGCTTGCGGTTGCACTGGACAGTTGCGCGGCGAGTTCGGCTCCGCTCACACGCTTTGAGCTGCTGCCGGTTCCGTGGACACGCACCTTAAGCTGACGCTTTGACCCGCTCGAACTCCATAGGGCTGAGATAGCCATTCGTCGAGTGGCGCCGGCGCGGGTTGTAGAACCGCTCGATGTAGTCGAACACGTCAGCCCGAGCCTGGTCTCTGGTGCGATACACCTTGCGGGCTGTCCAATCGGTTTTCAGCGAGGAGAAGAAGCTCTCCATCGCCGCGTTGTCCCAGACATTGCCCGACCGGCTCATGCTGCAGCTGATGCCGTAATCCGCCAGCAGCTTCTGGAACTGCTCACTGCTGTATTGGCTTCCCTGATCCGAGTGAGGCAGCAGCGCATCTGGTTTGCCGCGGCGCCAGATCGCCATCATCAAGGCGTCTGCGGCCAGCTGGGCGGCCATCGTGGCGCTCATCGACCAGCCGACCACGCGGCGCGAGAACAGGTCGATGACGGCAGCCACGTAGAGCCAGCCTTCTACAGTCCAAATGTAGGTAAAAATCGGCGATCCACTTCTGGTTCGGCGCCGTAGCCTTGAACTGCCGATCCAGCACGTTGTCCGCCGCCTTGTTCCGGATGCCCTGGTACGAGGGCAGGCTCCTGCGGCGTGGCCGGGCGCGCAAGGCCTGCTCACGCATCAGACGCTCGACGCGGTGCAGTCCGCATGTGGCACCCTCGGCCAGCACGTCGTGCCAGACCCGCCGGGCACCATACGTCCGGTCGCTGCTGACGAAGCTGGCCTTGACCTGCGCGCCGACGACTTCATCGCTGCATAACCGAGCGCCTCGCAAAGCCACCGCACTGGCCAGACCCCTCGGTGTTTCGCGACGAAGCCGAACTTCACATCGACTCCTTCGCGAAGTAGGCTGCGGCTTTTTTTAGGATGTCACGTTCGGCCTTGAGCTTTGCGACCTCGCGCCGCAGCCGATCAATCTCCTGCTGCTCCTGTTTGAGCTGGCCCTGACCCGGAAACGCCTGCCCGGTATCCACCAGACCGGCAGCAGCTCACCATAGAGGTTTTACGTCGCGGTGGAGGCCTCTCCCGACCGGTTCGCATCCAACGCCAACGCCCCGGAGCAACCGTAAGGTAATCCTGAGACTGCTACGCTGTTGCTCCTTCCGGTTGCCTGCTAAGCTATCTTGATGACAAAAGGCGTGCCCACCCACCCGCCGAACAGGTTGCCGCTGGTATTCGTTCTTCTGCTTCCGATGCTGTTCTCGGGCGTTGGCGTTTGGGAGGTCCTGCGTGGGGCCACGACCCGCGCCGAGTGCCAGGCCATCGCCGCCACGCTATCGGCGCGCACCGAAGCCTTGCAGACGCTGGAACAACGAAACCCCAGCGCCACCGTGCGTTCCGGGCGGGACCGCACGGCCCTTCCCGTGGGCGCCGCGGTTGCGCGGTTGCAACGTGGGCAGAACGCGGCAGCAACCAACCTGCTGGTGGCACGGTGGCGCGAGCCAGCCGCTTGGCTTGTGGTGTTCGCGGGCCTTGCTGCCACTGCTGCGGGGTCCACCGGGCTGGTGATGGCGTCCCGCGCGTCCCACCGTGGCATGGCGTCCCGCGCCTTCCTGGTCACTGCCTTCGTCCGCGTTTGCCGCGTCCTGCCCATAGCTCTTGGTGTTCTGCTCGCCGGCCTGGCGCTGGCGGTGCTGGGAAGCACGGCGTTCGAGGTGAGCGGGCTGCAGTTCCTGCCGGACACCGAGGGCCAGATCACCGTTTTGGCAATGGCTGGCTTGGCCTATGCTGCCCTGGCGCTGTGGGGGTCATACAAAGTCTTGCGTATGCTGCGGCTTGTGCTGAGCTTGTTCCAACCCCCTCCGGTGCCACTGTTCGCAGTTCCCATCGTGGAAGCGGAGGCGCCGACTTTGTTTGTGCTCCTGCGCCGGCTGGCGGCGGAGCGCCAGGCGGCGATGCCGGATACCGTCGCAGTCGGGGCAGTCAACGGCTTCTTTGTGACAGCCCTGCCGCACGTCCTGCATGGGGCGTCGGTGGACGATGGTGCGAGAGGCACGCGAGGCCGGCTGTTGCACCTTCCGCTTCCGACGCTGGCAACGCTGGACCTCGTCGAGCTGCGCACGGTGCTTGCGCATGAGTTGGCGCACTTCTCGGGGAACGACACGGAGTACAGCGCTCGCTTCCAACCACTCCATACGGTGCTGGGCCGGAGCGCCAAGGCCATGGCGGTGCAGAATACATCTTGGGGCAACGACGCCGTGGACCGCTTCTTGAAAAGCGTCGTGCACCCGCACACAGCGTTGGCGGACTACGTGCATGAGCGCTTCGACCTGGCGGTCCTGCACTGGCAGCGGGTGCGGGAATTAGAGGCCGATCGTGCCGCAGTCGCGTCCGGGTCCGCCGAGGCATTGGGCAGTTCGCTGCTGCGTGTCGGGCTGGTGGACAACCTGCTGCACGCTGAGTTGGGCCGCATCGCCGAGCATCCAGACAACGCCCCGCCCGACCTGGCCGCAAGCGTTGTGGCGCGCACGCGGGCGGGCAGCTTCGGCGACCCTGCCCAGCACGGAGGCGACCAAGCACCGCACCCGACCGACACGCATCCACCTGCCCGGCAGCGCATCGCGGCAGCCGGTCTGGCGTGGGACGACACGCTGATGGCGCACGCCGGCCGGCCTGTGGACGAGGCCGAGTTCGCTGCCGTGCGCGCGTTGTTCGCTGACTGGGACACCTTGTCCCGGCGCGTCACCGCCGACGTGCGGCTGGAGTCCAAGGAGCGGCACCAGCAAAACTACAAGCATCTGCATGAGATGGCCGGGGCAACGGGGGCAAGCACCACCGAGTTGCATGCCTCCCTCCGGCTTCCGGCCCTGGGGCTTCTGCTGCTGGGCTCGTTCTGCTTCCTCATGACCGTGGGTTGCGCTTGGGGCGCGTTGTATGGCGGCCCCCAGGACCGGGAGGCCTGGCCGATGCTGAGCGCCATTGCAGCCTGCGGCGTCGTTGGGCTGGCGTCCGCTGCCGTTTGGACGGTTCAACTCCTGCGAGGCAGAAGCCTGCCCTACCTGGTGCTGACTGCAGAAGGCTTCCACTCACCGGGTTTCGTAGGCGTGGTGCCGTGGCTGGCGGTGGACACCTTGCAGGTATCCGCACTCAGTTCGCCCACGACAGCATTCCACCTCCGGCCTGATGCGGAGCTGCCGCAGCGTACGGGAGTGATCCGGCGGATCCACGTGAACCGCCGGTTGCGGGCAGTGCAGTTCATGGCCTTGCTGCCACAGGGCATGACAGCGGCGGCGTTTCAGGACCTGCTGTCGCGCTATGCCAATGCCGCCTATGCTCAGGCAGCCCTGGATGGTGGGGGTAGCGAGGACGCGCCGGCACCGGGGGTCCGGTAGCTGTGGAAATGGAAGTTCGGTTCAGCTTCCGTCATTGGACCATCTCATGACCAACGCGCCGGAACGCAGGGCTACCGTCGGCCGATCCGCTCGGGGC
>CAXSFF010000110.1:0-7561 GCA_964236035.1 uncultured Acetobacteraceae bacterium | reverse complement strand
AAGTCGATCGCGATCTCCAGCTTGTGGGCAGCGGCCTCGGCGATCAGATGGCGGAACTGCTCGAACGTGCCAAGCTCGGGGTGCAGCGCGTCGTGGCCGCCCTCCGTGGAGCCGATCGCATACGGGCTGCCGGGATCATCGTCGGCGGGGGTCAGCGTGTTGTTGCGGCCCTTGCGGTTCTTGCGACCGATCGGATGGATCGGCGGGAAATACAGCACGTCGAAGCCCATCGCGGCGATCCGCGGCAAATGCCGCTCGACATCGGCGAAGGTGCCATGCCGGTCAGGATCGTCGCTCAGCGAGCGCGGGAACACCTCGTACCAGGCCGCGAACCCGGCGCCGCTGCGCTCGGCGTCGACGCGCACGGCCTGCTTCAGCGTGGCCGCGCGCGGGCGGTCGTCGGCCTGCATCATCAGCGCCGCCAGCTCGGGCGACAGCAGCGCTGCCAGCCGGCCAGCCTCGTCCGCCTCGGCAAGCTGCTTGGCATACCCGGCCAGCGCCGCCTTGACCGCACCCATCGAACGCTGCTCGGTGTGCTCCACCAGCATCGCGCCCTCACGCAGCTCCAGCGCCACGGGGACGCCGGCCGTGCTCTTCTTGGCAAGCTCGTCGCGGTAGCTGGCGAAGGCGTCGCGCCAGGCCTGCACGGTGTATTCCCAGGCGCCGATGCCGGTGAGCGGCAGGTCCGCGGTGTAGCGGTCGTTGCCGAGCGGACGCATGCGCGCCTCGTGCCAGGCCGGGTCGCCTGGTCCGCGCCACATCAGGGCGACGCCGAGCTTGTCGTGGCCTTCGCAGATCACGTCCGCCTCGACCGCCACCACCTCGCCGACCTGCCGCTTCACTGGGAACGTGCCGTCGTCCACGCAGGGCGACGGGCTTTCGATGGCGACGCGGGGGCCGGCGGCGAACCGGCTCGCCTGCGCCGAAATGACGGGATCGACCTGCGCCGGCTTGGCCATGGCGGCGGCGGTGTAGATCGCCAGCCCGCCCGGCGGCAGCGTTACGGTGCCCGCCAGCACGGCGCCATCGGCCACGGCGACGAACGGCTCGAAGCTGCCCTCGATCCGGGTCAGCACCGACCCGGCGCTGGTCTGGTGCGAGTGTGCGACGTCCATGTTGACCAGCGACAGCGTGGCCTGGCTGGCAAAGCGGGAATCGAGGGTGTCCGTAGCCAGCAGCATCAGCACGTCGGCGCCGGGGCCGGACAGCACCTGCAACCCGTCGCCAGGACGCGGCGGGGCGGCGTTCAGCGCGGCGATCTCCGCAGCGAGGTCGACCTGCCCGGCGGCGGCGGCCTGCGGCGCGCCGAAAATCGGCATGGCGCGGCGGACGCCGCTCTCGAAGCCGGCCGGCATCATCCAGCCATCGCCGGTCGCACAGGCCAGGCTGGCGAGGCGTCGCAGCGTCGGGGACAGCAGCGCCGGAGCCTTCACCGCCGCCGCCGCGCGCGGGCCGAACGGCGTTTCCGGACAGGCGAGCACGGGCGCCACCGCGCGCAACCGGTCGTGCTCCTGCCACAGCCATTCCGCCTGCCCGTCCCACCAGGGCAGCGACGACGCCACGTAGTCGACCCCGCGCAAGTCAGGCAGCCGCGCCGCCGCCAGACCCGGCGTCCAGGCGATCAGCTCCACCTCCGCCGCGGACCGGATCGCCGCGATGACGGACGCCGCATCCACGTCGCCAAGGCCCAGCAGGCGTAGCCCGGCCACTCCGGCAGCCACCCAGTCCGCCACCTTGGTGCCCCACCATGCCGCCGCCGCCGGGTCATGCCGCAGGGCGCGGGTGCGGGTCTCGAGATGGTGCCGCGGATCAAGCGCGTTGCTTGGGGCGGCCTCGTCGAACGCGGCGGCTGCCCCCGTGAAGTCGGCGGCAACGTGGCTGAGGTCGACGTCCATGAGCAGGCGCAGGCCCGCCGCCCGGCACTTGTCGCTGAGCACCTGCAGGTATTCGCCGGCCGGACCGCCGCCCAAGGCATCATGCACCCGGTCGAAGCTGGCCGGGACCAGGCGGTTCCCGTCGCTGCCAGCCATCCAGGGCGGCGGCACCAGGATGGCGGTGAAGCCCATGCGGACGGCGCCGCGCAAGCTGGGGTCGATGTCGGCAGGGTCATCGAGGCCGAAAGGGTCGACATAGTAGATCCGCGCCCGGGCGGGGCCGATCGACGCGTAGGAGCGGTCTGGTGCGTTCATGATGGTGCCAAGCCTGGTGGATGCGGAACGGGCGTACAGAAGAAGACGTATAACCTGGTTCTCAGATTCGCCTTAATCGATGCTGACCCCTCCGGTCACCGCCTGGTATGTCGCAATCGCCAGAGTCAGCGGTTCAAACGGTTTCGTGATCACGAAGGCCGGCTCCAAAGCCTCGCCGGTCAGCAGCCGCTCCGGGTAGGCGGTCACGAAGATCACGGGGGCGTAATGGTTGCGCATGATGCGGGAGACCGCCGAGCTGCCATCGCCGCCGCTGCCCAGGTTGATGTCGGCCAGGATCAGGCCGGGGCGGCTGCGCTCCGCCATGGCGACGGCTTCGGCCTCCGTCGCCGCCACTCCCACCACGCGATGGCCGCAGCTCGTCACCAGTTCCTCGATGTCCATGGCGATGATCGGCTCGTCCTCGATGATCAGCACGTCGGTGGCCGCCGCGTCGCGCAGGCGTTCGAGGGCGCTGTCGAGCAGGCGGCCCGCCTCGTCCGCCGGCAACGCGACGACGGCGGCGGCGTGGTCGAGGCTCAGCTCCTCCAGCGAGGTCAGCAGCAGGAGCTGCCGCTGCAGGCTGTTGAGGCCGTGCTCCGTCGCGGGGGATGCTGGCGCTTCGGCACGGAAACGCCGGGTGATGTCGTGGAACAGGGTCAGCCGGGCAACGTCGCCTTCCGCGACAGCCGGCTGCTTGCCGCCACTGGCCAGGATGTCCTTCAATACCTTGGCCACGAGGGCATCGCCACGGGGCTGGTTGCCGGTGAGGGCCCGGGCGTAGCGCCGCGCATAGGGCAGCGCCCTCATGAGATTCTCGCGGCCGAAACCCGTCATAACGAAACCTCTACTTGCCGGATGCCGCTGCCACGAGGATACGGAGACGCCCTGAGCGACCGTGATGTGGGATTATCGGCACGCGTGCAAGACATACAGCCGTCCAGAGGCCCGCGAAACCCGGTTGGCGCCCCGGCTGGCGCCCCGGCTGGCGCACGGGAGACCGATCCCCGGCGCGAGCTGTTGTCGCTGCTGCCCGACCTGCGGGCGTTCGCGCGCTTCCTCGGGCGTGACCGCGCTATCGCCGACGACCTGGTGCAGGACACCGTGGTGCGCGCCCTGGCTGCGTTGCCGCAGTTCCAGGCCGGCACCAACCTGAAGGCGTGGCTGTTCACCATCCTGCGCAACCTGTTCTACGAGCAGGCCCGGCGGCGGCGGCGCGAGGCGGTCGCCCTCAGCGCACAATGGCCCTGCGGCGAGGCGGCGCATCCGGAGCAAGCCCACCATGCCGAGGTGCAGGACCTGCAACGCATGCTGTGGCGCCTGCCGCCCACGCAGCGCGAGGCGCTGGTGCTGGTGGGAGCGCAGGAACTCACCCATGAGGAGGCCGCGGCGATCTGCGGCGTCGCCGTCGGCACCATGAAGGCCCGCGTCTCGCGCGCCCGCAGCGAGCTGGCGCGCATGGAACGCGCCGGGCTGCCGACGCTGGAGCCGGCGCCATAGATAAAAGCTGAAAGTTCCATGAACCTGGCGCCCGGTCGCGGTTTCGTGATCGCAGCGATGCAACGCTTTTCACGGCTCCGTCATTGGTGGGGAGAAGCAGGAGATTTTGCCAGTGACAACGCAGTTCCACGACCAGGTCATCGCCATCCTCCCCAAGCTGCGCGTGCAGGCCCTGGCTCTCACCCGCAACCGCGCCAGCGCCGAGGACCTCGTGCAGGACGCCGTCTGCAACGCGCTCTCCGCCCAGAACACCTTCATTCCCGGCACCAACTTCCCGGCCTGGATGCACCGCATCCTGCGCAACCGGTTCATCTCCAACCTGCGCAAGCGCCGCGACACCACCGACATCGACGACGTGCCGCAGTCGGCGTTCGCGACCAACGCGTCGCATGAGGACCGCCTGGCGCTGAAGGAACTCGGCGCCGCCATGGACCGGCTGCCGGCCGACCAGCGCGAGGCGCTCGTCATGGTGGTGATCCACGGCATGAGCTACGAGGCGTTGGCCGAGGCGACCGGCTGCGCCGTCGGCACCGCCAAGAGCAGGGTGTTCCGCGCCCGCCGTCAGTTGGAGAGCTGGCTGATGGGCGACGTGAAGGACACGGCCCGCCTGGTGCAGCGTCCCTCCGCCGAGCGGTCCCCGTCGATCGACCCGGTTGCCGCCATCCGGTGACGCCGGCGGGCGGGGGTTGTGATGGCATGACGTGGAACCGGCTTGGCGCTGGCTGGTTGAGGTTCGGTGCAGTGGGACTTGAAGCATCCGAACATGAAGCCATCACGACCCCGGAAAAAGCCTGGGCCAGCTTTGCCGGCTGAGGTGGTGGATGCCTCCCCGTTCAACCTCTGGCTGCATCGTGGATTGCATGAGTTGTACGACGAGGTTGCCAGCGAGCCCATCCCGGATGAGTTGCTCAAGCTGATCGAGGACGACCGCAGCGATCCGAAACCCTGATGTGGCCGATAGGCCGCTGGCGGCTGGCCTCCGTGCCGGCCGGCAGCGTCCGCGTCAAGTTGGCCGGGCTGGCGGTGATCGCCGCGGTCCCGATCGCCATCCTGGCTGGTGTGGTGGTGGAGGAAACCTTCGCCGGGGCCACGCAATCCGCCCGCCGCAGCGTCAGCTTGATCGAGACGGGTTCGGTCGCGCGATACCAGGATGCGATTGAAACAAGGCAAGGATTGCTGGCGGCCATCGAACGCGCGTTGCCCGTCGGCGCAGCAGGCTGCGGCGCGGCGCTTGACGCCGAACTGGCTCGCGACCCTGGCCGCTGGACCGGGCTCGCCGTTTACGAAGCCGATGGCGCCGCACGCTGCACGGCCGCCGCAACGCGCCCGGTGGCGCCGGCATCGGTCGGCGCCGACCGCGGCCCCGGGATTTTCTCCATCGTCCACGTCGGCTCGGACGAGTGGGCGGCGGCAATCAGCCGGGGCGACGGGTCGACGCTGGTGGCGTGGCTCCCGCCGGCCTGGCTTGCCGGCCTGACCAGCGGGGCGGCCAGCGACACGGCGACATGGCTGCTGGATCAACAGGGAGACATCGTCGCCATCGGCGGCCCGGCGGCGCGCAGCGTGCCGACCGTCGCGACGGCGATGGCGCTGCTGCATGGCGGGCACGCCGCCGTGACGGCGCGTTCGGTGGACGGGACGCGGTTCGCCTATGCTGCCACGGCGTTGCCGACGGGCTGGCGGCTGATCCAGTCCTATGCGGCGGGACGCGAGTACCATCAGGCGTCCTTGGCGGTGGTGTGGCGCCTGGCCGCGCTGGCGGTGCTGCTGATGACGGGACTGACCGCCATCCTGGTCGCCGCCGGGATCACCTTCGGCGAGCCTTTGCAGCGGCTCAGCGCCGCCGTGGTCGCCTGGAAGGCCGGCGGCGCATTCGAGCCCGGCCCGCTGGGCGACGCCCCTTGGGAGGTGCGCGAACTGGCGCACTCGTTCGCGGAGGCGACCTCCACGTTGCGCCAGCGCGGACGCGACTTGGTGCAGGCCAAGGAGCGCCAGGATCTGCTGGTGCTGGAAATCCATCACCGGGTGAAGAACAACCTGCAGATCGTCGCCAGCCTGCTCAACCTGCAGGCCAGCCGCATCCGGGTGCCGGAGGCCCGCGCCGAGTTCCAGGCCGCCCGCGACCGGGTGCGCGCGTTGGCGACGCTGCACCGCCACCTGTATTCCGACGGCGAGCTGCACACGATCAACATGCGCAGCTTCCTGGTGGAGCTGTGCGGCCAACTGTTCCAGGCAATGGGCGAGACGGCGGGCGACCGCATCGTGCTGTCGATCGAGGCGCCGGAGCTGCGCATGTCCGCCGACCAGGCGGTGCCGCTGGCGCTGATCGTGACGGAGGCGGTGACCAACTCGGTCAAGTACGCGTTCCCGGCCGGGCGGCGCGGCCACATCTCGGTGCGGCTGACGGAGATGGCGGGCGAGCTGGACCTGGTGATCGCCGACGACGGCGTGGGCATCCCCGACGGCCTGGCGGTGACGGAGGCCGGCACCCGCGACGGCCTCGGGCGCCAGTTGATCCGCGGCTTCGCCCGCCAGCTCGGCGCGTCGCTGGACGTGAAGGAAGGGCAGGGCACGCGGTATGCCGTCCGCCTGTGGCTGAAGCAGCCTGGTCTACCAACCGTGGCGGAACCGCTGGACGCCGCCTAGGCCAGGCGGGATAGTGCCGGCATGGTCACGGATCTCTCTCCCTCGCTCATCGCAACAATGACGGGATGGCGCCGCCATCTCCACGCCAACCCCGAACTGTCGCTGCACGAGCGCGCGACCTCGGCGTTCGTCGCCGCCCGGCTGACGGAGCTTGGCATCGAGCACGTCACGGGGGTCGGCGGCCATGGCGTGGTCGCGACGCTGCGGCGCGGCGACGGCGAACGCTCGGTCGGGTTGCGCGCCGACATGGACGCGCTGCCGATCACGGAGACGACGGGAACGGCGTACGCCTCCACCAAGCCCGGCGTGATGCATGCCTGCGGGCATGACGGGCATACCGCCAGCCTGCTCGGCGCGGCGGCGCTGCTGGCCGGCGAGGACGATTGGCGCGGCACGGTCCAACTGGTGTTCCAACCGGCGGAGGAGGGCTACGGCGGTGCCCGCGCCATGCTGGCCGACGGCCTGCTCGAGCGTTTCCCGATGGACCGCATCTTCGGCTACCACAACTGGCCGGGTTTGGCGGCAGGGACCATCGCCGTGCATCCCGGTCCCGTGATGGCGGCTGGCGGCCGGGTCGCCATTCGGCTGACGGGTGTCGCCGGCCATGCCGGGATGCCGCACCTGACCCGCGACCCCGTGCTGGCGGCGGCGCACGTGCTGGTGGCGCTGCAATCGATTATATCCCGCAACATCAACCCGTTGGACACCGCTGTACTGTCGATCTGCATGATCGACGGCGGCCTCGCGGCGAATCAGGTCCCGCATGAGGCGGTGATGCGCGGCACCTACCGCTCCCACGACGCGGCGGTGCATGCCCAGTTGGAGGACGCCATTCGCCGGGTGGCCGTCGGCATTGCGGCGACCTTCGGCCTGCGGGCGGAGGTGGAGCTGACGGGCGCGGTGTCGGGCACCATCAACCATGCCGAGGGTGCCGACCTGGCGGCCCGGGTGGCGCGGCATCTGGGCGTGGCCGTGCGGGACGACCTACCGCCCAGCATGGCCAGCGAGGATTTCGGCGCCTACCTGGAACGGCGGCCCGGCGCGTTCATATGGATAGGCAATGGACCCGGCGGCGATGGGCGTGAACTGCACAATTCCAGCTACGATTTCGACGACGCCATCTTGCCGGTGGCGGCGCGGTGGCTGGCGACAGCGGCGAAACACTCTCTCGCCGGCTGATCTGAGAGGCTGTGGCCGTGGCTGACGACGACACCAGCGACTCCGCTCTC
>CAXSFF010000109.1:0-7617 GCA_964236035.1 uncultured Acetobacteraceae bacterium | reverse complement strand
GTTGCGGTGAGACCACAATCAGGTTCTCGGCAATGGAGCGAGACAGTGCCTCATGGGTGGCGCCCAGGTTGACGGGGAACCATGCATGCAAGTCGTTGATCCAGAGCCGCTCACCACGCTGCGAATAATGGGCCGATGGGTTCGAACGGAGCCATCCGCAGGCTGCTTGCGTCAGGCTCGGCGCTGAGGGGATACGCGACATGAGCCTCCAAGAGCACCAGCGTACCAATGGGCGAGGACTCTATTTTGCCTGGACAGAAGTTCTAAGGCACCTTACCACCCGCGCCAAAGAGGGGGAAGACGGGCCGGCGATGCGGTTCATAACATCCGAGAAGGCAGGCACGCCTGAACTGGCTGTCGTGGGAGCGACGGGGGCGAGGCACGGCCTGCCGCCTCGACGCGGCTCCTGGGAAGGGATGAAAGCCGCAACATCGCCATGCCGTGCGGTCGCCGGTCTCGTCCTGCTGGCCGCCCTCGCCACGCCCGCCCCCGCCGCCGAGGCCGTGGGCGAGCTTTACGACCTGCACGTGGTGCTGCCGCTGACGGGCGGGGCCGGGTTCCTGGGCCAGGCCGAGCAGCAGGTGATCCAGATCGAGCAAAAAGCCATCAACGAGGCGGGCGGCGTGCACGGCCGCCCGGTGCGGTTCGTGTTCCACGACGACCAGTCCAGCCCGCAAGTCGGGGTGCAGGTCGCCAACGAGATCCTGGCCAGCAAGCCAAAGGTGGTGATCGGCTCCGCTCTGGTCGGCATGTGCAACGCAATGGCGCCGCTGATGCGCAACGGCCCCGTGCACTACTGCTTGTCGCCCGGCATCCACCCGGCGGCCGGAGGCTACGTTTGGACCTCCAGCGTGTCCACCATGGACCTGTTCAAGGCCACCTTGCGCTTCTACCGCAAAAAGGGCTGGAAGCGGATCGCCGTGCTGACCAGCACCGACGCGTCCGGCCAGGATGCCGAGCGCGGGCTGAAGGAAACCTTCGCAGACCCCGAGAACAAGGACCTGGAGCTGGTGGCGACCGCCCGCTTCAACCCGACGGACGTCAGCGCCGACGCGCAAATCCAGCGCATGAAGGCGTCCGACCCGCAGGCGGTCATCACCTGGACCAGCGGCACGCCGCTCGGCACGGTGTTCCGTGCCGTCGCGGGCGCCGGATGGGACGTGCCGGTCGCGATCTCCAACAGCAACATGCTGTACGACCAGATGGCGCAGTACGCCGGCTTCACGCCGAAGCAGTTGTACGTTGCCTGCGCGGACTGGCTGCCGTCCTCCGACAAGTCGGATATCCCGCTGGCCATGCAGGCGGCGCAAAAAGGGATGTTCGATGCCTTCGCGGCGGAGAGCAAGCGCCCTGACAATGCCGCCGCGCTGAGCTGGGATGCCATCATGATCGTCGTTGCCGCGCTGAACCGCGCTCCGCCCGACGCTGTCCCGGCGCAGTTGCGCGATACCCTCGCCGACCTGAAGGACTATGCCGGGGTCACCGGCATCTATGACATGCCGGCAATCCCGCAGCGCGGGATCGGCCTGTCCAGCGTGGTGGTCACACGGTGGGACGGCACGGCCGGCACCTGGTCGGTGGTCAGCCATCCGGCCGGCGATCCGCTGTGACCGGCACGGGAGCATCGGCATGAGCGAGGCGATCCAGATCGCGCTGGGCGGCGTCCTGCAAGGCTACATCTACGCCTTGCTGGCCGTCGGCTTTTCGATCGTCTACCGCGTCACGGGCGTCATCAACCTGGCGCAGGGCGGCTTCTGCATCCTGGGCGCCTTGCTGACCTACAGCCTGCAAGCGAGCTGGGGCTGGCCGACCCTGCTGGCGGCGACGGCGGCGGTGGTCGTGACCACGCTGGCAGGGGCCGCGCTGGGCGCCGTGGCCTTCGTGCCTGGCATGCGGCGCGTGTCGAACAGCAACATGCTGATGCTGACGGCCGGGCTGCTCGCGCTGCTGAGCGGCGCGATGCTGGTGCTGTGGGGTAGCCAGCCCTACGCGCTGCCCGCCTTTTCCGGCAACCGTCCGGTGCTGGTTGCCGGGGTGCTGGTGCCGACCCAGGACTTCTGGGTGTTCGGCACCACGGCTGTGCTCGTGGCCGGGCTGTGGCTGCTGCTGCAGCGGTCCTCGCTGGGCCGTGCGTTGCGGGCCTGCGCGGAGAACCCGGCGGCCGCGAACCTCATGGGCATCAGCGTCCCCGGCATGACGCTGTTCGCCTTTGCCCTGGCCGCCGCCATCGGCGCAATCGCCGGCATCGTGGTGGCGCCTTCCACCTCCTTGCAGTTCGACACGGGCACGCTGTTCACCATTTTCGGCTTCATTGCGGTCGCCATCGGTGGCATCGGTTCCTTCCCCGGCGCCGTCGCGGGCGGGCTGCTGCTGGGCCTCGCCAGCCAGTTCGCCACCGCCTATGTGTCGTCGCTGTTCAGCAACGCGCTTGCGCTCGGCCTGCTGCTGGTCGTGCTGCTGTGGCGTCCCAACGGGCTGTTCGCCGCCCGCAAGGCCCGCCGCAGCGACGTGCGGGAAGAGCTGCGGATCAACAAGGGCATCATCCGCTTGCAGCCCGGTGCCGCGCGGGCCTGGGCGTCCATCGGCCTCGCCGTGGCCGTCCTGCTGCCCTGGGTGGTGCCCGACGGCAGCCTGCTGGGATCGCTGGTGATCACCGGCATCCTGTTCGTGGCGCTGATGGGGCTGAACGTGCTGATGGGCTATGCCGGGCAGGTGAGCCTGGGGCAGGCCGGGTTCATGGCGATCGGTGGCTACACGGCCGGGTGGCTCGCGGTGCAGTACGACGTGCCGCCGCTGCTGGGGACGCTGGCCGGGGTCGGAGTGTCGCTGGTCTGCGCGCTCGGGCTGGCGCTGATCACCATGCGGCTGCGCGGGCTGTACCTCGCGCTGGCAACGCTGGCCTTCGGCTTGCTGGTGGACTCGCTGGCCATCGGGCTGGACACCATCACGGGCGGCCCCTCCGGGCTGGTGGGCATCCCGCCGTTCAGCGTTGGGGACTACGAGTTCGACACGCCCATGCGGATGTACTATCTCGTCCTCGGCGTCATCCTCCTGTCGCTGGTCCTGTTGGCCGGTGCCTTGCGCTCCAACTTCGGCCGCACCTTGCAGGCGATCCGCACGGACCAGACGGCAGCGGCGGCGCTGGGCGTCAACGTCGCCACCTACAAGCTGGCCGCTTTCGCCATCAGCGCCGTGTTCGCTTCCGTCTCGGGCAGCCTTTACGCCTTCGACTTCAACTTCCTCGCACCCGAGATGGTGGGCACGACGCGTTCGCTGGAGCTTGTGACGATGATGATCATCGGCGGCGAGGGCATCCTGCTGGGACCGCTGTTCGGCGCCGCGCTGCTGACGGTGCTGCCGACCCTGTTCCAAGCGTTGTCCGTGTACAAGACCTTCGTGAACGGCGCCTTGCTGGTGGCCTTTTTCCTGTACCTGCCGGAAGGGATGTTCGGCGGCCTGGTGCGCTTGTTCGGCGGCGTCCGCCGGCGGCTGCCCGGCGGTGCCGGCGCCCTCGCGCAGCGCACGCTGTCATGAGCGCCGCCGCCATGCTGGAGGTCGCCGGCCTCAACAAGCACTTCGGCGGCTTGCACGCGACCTGCGACGTGTCGTTCAGCGTGCCGGAAGGGCAACTGGTGGCGCTGATCGGTCCCAATGGCGCCGGCAAGACCACCTTGTTCAACCTGATCACCAACCTGTTCCCGGCGTCCTCCGGCGACGTGCGGCTGTCAGGCCACACCATCCAGGGCGTATCGCCGACCCGGATCGCGGCGCTAGGGCTGATCCGCACGTTCCAGACCGCCCGCGTCTTCCCGGGCATGACGGTGCTGGAAAATGTGCTGGTCGGCCGCCACCGTCTTTTCCGCGCCGGCATGGTGTCGCAGATGCTCTGGCTGCCGGGCCTGCTGCGGGAGGAGCGGGACGCGCGACGCCGGGCGGAAGCGCTGCTGGACATGGTGGGGCTGGCCCGGTTCCGCGACGCGCACGCCGCCGACCTGCCGATGGGGGCGCAGAAGCTGCTGGAAGTGGTGCGCGCCCTGATGGCGCAGCCCCGCATCCTGTTGCTGGACGAGCCGGCCGCCGGGCTGAACGACAGCGAGACGGCGGAGCTTGCGACGCTGCTGCGCGCGATCCGAGACAGCGGCGTCACGCTGGTGCTGGTGGAGCACAACATGCCGCTGGTAATGGGCGTCGCGGACGAGGTCCTGGTGCTGGAGGCCGGGCGCCTGATCATGTCCGGCCCGCCGGCCAAGGTGCAGCGGGACCCGCGCGTCATCAAGGCCTATCTCGGCGAGGAGGCGGCCTGATGCTGGAGCTGCACAAGGTGAGCGCGGGCTACTCCGCCGGACCCGTGGTGCGGGACATCGACCTTACGGTGGGTCCCGGCGAGATCGTCACGCTGATCGGCGCCAACGGCGCGGGCAAGTCCACCCTGGTCAAGACCGTGTCCGGCCTGCTGGCGCCGGTGTCCGGCCACATCAGCTACAACGGCCAGCGGATCGAGCGGCTGCCCACCGCGGCGCGGGTGCGCGGGGGGATCGCCCACGTGCCGGAGGGCCGGCAGGTGTTCGCCGGGCTGACGGTGGCGGAGAACCTGCTGCTGGGCGCCTATGCCCGCCGCAGGACCCAGAGCGGGGCGGACACCGAGGCGGGCATCCGCCGTGTGTGCAAACAGTTCCCCGTGCTGGCGTCCCGGATGGGGGAGGTGGTCGGCAACTTCTCCGGCGGCCAGCAGCAGATGCTCGCCATCGCCCGCGGGCTGATGTCCAACCCGACGCTGCTGATCCTGGACGAGCCATCGCTGGGCTTGTCGCCGCTGCTGGTGTCCGAGGTGTTCGCCCTGATCCGCGACCTCCGCACACAGGGCCTCGCTATCCTGTTGTCGGAACAGAACGCCCGCTCGGCGCTCGCCATCTCCGACCGCGGCTACGTGATCGAGAGCGGCCGGGTGGCGATGCAGGGCACGGCCCGCAACCTGCTGGACTCGCCGGAGGTGGCGGACCGCTATCTGGGCATCAGCGCGCCAACCGCAGCGTCGTCCGTCGCCAGCCAGCGCATGGCCCGGCAAATCCGCGACCTGGTCTGGACCTAGCTGCCAGATCGCATTGTTGCCGGCGAGCAGTCAGGATTTCGAAAGCGGTAAGCCACGCGGCCCGCTCACGACGAGCCAGGTCGCGCGGCCGGCCTCCCATCGCGTGATGACGACGTTCGAGTCATCCAGGCCGCGCTGGGGGTCGTGAACGAAGTCGTAGTTCCCGTTCACCCCGGCAAAGCCCTTGGACGCGGCGATGTGGTCCCGCAACTGCATGGCCGTCGCGTCCGGCCCGAGTTTCTGCAAGGCGGAAATGACCAGCGCCGCGGGGTCCCAGGCGAACGTGCCCGCTGCGTCCGGCCTGACGTCCTGCCCTTGGAAGGCGTCGTAGTAGTTCCGCTTCGCCGCCTCGATTTCGGCAGAGAACGTGGCCGCCGGGTCGAGCGGCCAAACGGACGCCGGGATGAGAAGCTGCTTCGGAAGGATGTCCTTGTACTGCGTCATCTGCGCGTAGGTCATGTTGCCGTCGGTAGTACCGACCGGAACGTCCCACCCGGCGTCGACGATGGCGCGGAACACGGTGCCGATCGGGGTGCCCGACGACCAGGCGATCAGCGCCTTGGCATCGGTCGCTTTCAGCCGCTGCATCTGTGCATTGACGCTTGTGTCGGCAGGATTGAACGTCGCCTCGCCTGCAAGCTGCATGTCCCTGTTCTCGTCGGACGCAAGCAGCTCCTTGATGTTCCGCAAGGCATCCTGTCCGGACGCGTCGGTGCTGGTGATGAGTGCCACGCGCATCCAGCCCTGCGCGCGGTAGTAGCGCAGCAACGAGGCGGCCAAGTCGCGCGTGGCGACGCTGGTGCTGAAGACGTAGCTGTCCTTTGCCGGATAGATACCCGGCGAGAAGCAGTACATCACCGGGCCGTTTCGCATCGAGGGCGCCATGGCGTTGCACATGGAGACCAGCGTGGAGCCCAGGATCACAGCTGGCTTCGGTTGCGACCGGGTGATCTCGTTGGTTACCTGCACTGCCACCTGCGGGCTGGACTGGTCATCGTGGAACAGGAAATGAACCGGCCTGCCGCCGATGGTGACGCCACGGGCGGCAACCTGCTTTTCCATCAGCTGCAGCGCCCGCTGTTCCCCAGTGCCAAGAAAGGCGGCGTTGCCCGTGAGCGGCAGCACCACGTTGATGTCGTAGGGCTCGGCCGCGCGCACTGGCGCCAGCGTGACGGCAAGCAGGCCGATCCCGAAGGACAAGGTTAGACCCAACGTATGAACCTTCATGTGCTTCCTCGATGCTTGTGGGTCGTTCCGGCGCTTGTCGTCCGGTATCGTCGTCAGGCGAAGGTTGCGAGCGTCTGCGCCTCCGCATGGTCGCGTACGCATCCCAGGCCGCTCTTGCGCCCGGTAACGACCGGCCTGGTCCCGCCCCATATGGTGGCAGTGTCCCGCTCATCGCCGTGCCTTGACCGCAGCCTCGGTCCGGTCGGTCAGCGCCTGCTCCAGACCAAGCCGCGCCGCCAGCATCTGTAGGTAGTGGCGCGACAACGGGTGGACGGGGTCCGTCGCGAGCAGGGCTGCGGCATACACCGCCACCGTCTGCTCCCGCGTTCGCAGTCCCCGGGTCATATGGTCCAGCATGGGAGGACGGCGCAACTCCTCCCGCAAGATGTCGCGGGCGTCGGCATCAAGCTCCAGGCCGTCCAGTTCGGCTGCCATCGCTGCCAACTCGGCCGCAGACAGGCGCTGGTCGGACCGGGCGGCGGAGATCACCGCCTGCACGGCGATGCGGGCGAACGCATCGCCGTGCAGGCTTTCAGGACTCGTTTCCCGTTCCGCCCCAAGGGCGTCGTGGGTGATTGCGGCAATAAGGCCGAGGCTCGATCCCCCGACCCCATTCGGTCTCCCTAACCGCAATTGAGCCAAGATGCCCCCGGCTGGCGGCGCGCCATCCGCGCCAAGCAGCTGGTCCAGAAGCCGCGCCGACATGCCTCGCCCCTCCGACACCGGATACCTAGAACCTGTTCCGGGCTACTCGGCTGCCGTGCGCGCCGCCAGGTCTTCCGGCGCCTGTGCAGCGCCGAGCATGCGCCAGTTGACCGTCTTCGGCAGGATGCCCTCGAACGACCGCTTGGTTGCACGGTCGCCCTTCAGGTCACCTGTGCCAATCGCACGCTCACCGGCCATGAAAGCCTTCACGGCCTTCACCATCGTGCGGCGGAACTCCACGATGGCCACATCGCTGGCGCCCAGGCGTTCGCGCGTGCGGCGTGCGATGGAACCCATCGTTTCCCACATCGCGATGTCCTGGTGCGGGAAGCCGGCGATCCCCGTGAAGTCGCCGAGCCTCATGGCCTTGCGGTCCTGGCCGTAGTTGTTTTCCCGCGTGTCATGCTTGTGGTACGTCGCGTCCAGCTCGATCCCGACGCGCATGCGGGTGAACTTGCGCCACGCTTCCTGGTCCACGCCCGCTCCCGTGTCGCTCCATGCCATGATGTAGAGCACGGAGTTGCCGTCGTCGGTCGGCGCGTTCATCTGGCTGACGTTGTACGCGTCATTGGGCGGGATCAGCACGGTGATCGGCG
>CAXSFF010000108.1:0-7657 GCA_964236035.1 uncultured Acetobacteraceae bacterium | reverse complement strand
CGAGCGGATGCGGGAGGGCGCGGCCACGCTGTCCGCGGCCGGCGACGTGCTGTATTGCAACCCATACCTCGCCGAGCTGCTGGGCGCGCCGCTGCACCAGGTGACGGGGCAGCGGCTGCAGCGCTTCATCCAGCCGGCCCACCACCTGGCATACGCGGCGATGGTGGAGGCGGCGCCGGGTGAGCGGGTGGCGCTCGAGGCCACGCTGCTGGCGCTGGACGGGCGCGAGATCCCGGTCAACGTGTCCGTGGTCGAGCTGCCCGCGGAGCCGGACGCGCCGCGCATGATGTGCGTGGTAATCACCGACCTGACCCAGGTGAAGCGGCGCGCCCGCGAGCTGGGCGAGACGGTGCGGCGCCTGCGCGAGGAGACGGCGGTGCGCAAGGCGGTGGAGCTGGACCGCGAGCGGCTGGCGATGCTGGTGGAGGAGTCGTCCGACTTTATCGCCCTCGCCGACCTGCAAGGACAGCCGCAGTATGTGAACGCGGCGGGGCGGCGGCTGCTGGGGATGACCTTGCCCGACATGGTCGGCGACCCGGCGCTGCCCGATTACTTCATGCCGGAGCAGCGGGCCTTGCTGGCTGGCGAGGCGCTGCCGACCACGCTGCGCGCCGGCCGCTGGTCCGGCGCCACCGATCTGCGCCATTTCGGCAGCGGCGCCGCCATCCCCGTCATCCTCGACATGTTCGTGCTGCTGAACCGCGACACCGGGCGCCTGATCAACCTGGCGATCATCGCGCGCGACATGTCGGAGCGCAAGCGCATCGAGGAGCAGCTGCGGCAGGCGCAGAAGATGGAGGCGGTAGGCCAGCTCACCGGCGGGATCGCGCACGATTTCAACAACCTGCTGACGGGGATCATGGGCTCGCTGGAGCTGTTGCAGACTCGGCTGGCGCAGGGCCGCTACGACACGCTCGGCCGCTACGCCAGCGCCGCGGTGGCCTCGGCGGGGCGGGCGGCGGCGATGACGCAGCGGCTGCTGGCGTTCTCCCGCCGCCAGCCGCTGACGCCGCAGCCGGTCGACGCGAACGCGCTGGTGGCGTCGATGGAGGAGCTGCTGCGCCGGACCATCGGGCCGCAGGTGGCGCTGGCCATCCGGTATGGCACGGATTTGTGGCCGACCTTGTGCGACGCCAACCAGCTCGAGAACGTGCTGCTCAATCTGGTGATCAATGCCCGCGACGCGATGCCGGCAGACGGGCGCATCGAGATCGCGTGCGCCAACCTCGATGCCGCGGACGGGGCGGTGGCCAGCGGGCGGGACATCGCGCCGGGCCAGTACGTCGCGCTGTCGGTGCTGGACACGGGCATCGGCATGCCGCCCGAGGTGATGGCGCGGGCGTTCGACCCGTTCTTCACCACCAAGCCGGTCGGCCAGGGCACGGGGCTCGGCCTGTCGATGATCTACGGGTTTGCCAAACAATCGGGCGGGCACGTCCGCATCCGCAGCGCGGTCGGGGCGGGGACGACCGTATGGCTGTACCTGCCGCGCTCGATCAGCCCGGCCGACCCCGTGGTCCCGGCGGAGGCGCCTGGGCGGCAGCATTGGACCACCTTGGGCGAGACCGTGCTGGTGGTGGAGGACGAGGCGGCGGTCCGCGCGCTGGTGATCGAGGCGCTGGAGGACATGGGCCTGCGCACGATCGAGGCGGCGGACGGGCCGGCGGGCCTGCGCGCGCTGCAATCCTCCGCGCGCGTCGACCTGTTGGTGACGGATGTGGGCCTGCCGGGACTGAACGGCCGCAAGCTGGCGGAGGCGGCGCAGGAAGCGCGGCCAAGGCTGAAGGTGCTGTTCATGACCGGCTACGCGGAGGACCCGCTGTTCGGCGCCATCGGCCTGCATGCCCACGTGCAGATGATCACCAAGCCGTTCACGGTCGAGGCGTTGCAGGCACGGGTGCGGGAGATGATCCGGCTTTAGCGTCCATGGCGGTTCGCTCCTGACACTTCTCCTCCTCCCCTTGCGGGAGGAGGCCGGGAGGAGGGGTGGCCGCGCGACACACTACCGTCGAAACTCCTCCCCCAGCCCCTCCCGCAAGGGGAGAGAAATCAGAGATCGTTGCCGTTGGTATCAGCCCGTCCGCATCACCTCGCCAGGGTTGGCGCGGCTGTCGCGCGCGTCCCAGCGCTCGGCCTCGACCTGGGCGATGAAGTCGGCCAGCAGCCGGTTGAACAGCTCCGGCTCCTCCAGGTTCAGCGTGTGCCCCGTCTTCGGTAGCACGGCGAGGCCGCAGCGCGGGATGGCGCGCTTGAGGAACAGGCCGGGCAGCAGGCAATGGTCGTCCTCGTCGCCCACCATCACCAGCGTCGGCACGTCCATGGCACGGAACTCCGCCTCCAGGTCGTACAGCGACGGGCGTTGCGCCTGCACCCCGCGCATGGTCCGCGCCGACCCGGCGGACGAGTGTTCGCCAAGCTGCCGCGCGAACTCCGCCCAGCCGCGCGGGTCCTTGTTCTGGAACTGCACGCGCGACGCCCCGCTGGCGTAGGTCGGCGCGAACGCCGCGGCGCCCAGGGTCTCGAACCGCTCCGCCACGGCGAGCGAGACGCCCTTGAAATAGGCCTCGTGCCGCTTTTCCGCGCCGTACCCGGCGCCGGCCGCCACCAGCGACAATGCGCGATGCGGATGCCGCAGCCCGACGTGCAGCGCGCAGAAGCCGCCCATTGACAGCCCCACCACGTGCGCCCGCGGCAGCCCGAACCCGTCCAGCACGGCGATGGCGTCGGACGCGGCGATGGCTTGGCTGTAGGAAGCCGGGTCGTCGGGCACGTCGCTGGGCGGGTAGCCGCGCGCAGCGTAGGCGATGCAATGGTGGCGGCGGGCGAAGTGGCGCAGCTGCGGCTCCCACGAGCGATGGTCGCCGCCGAACTCGTGGATGAACAGGATGGGCGTGCCGCTGCCGGCCTGCTCGACCCAGAGCCGGGTGCCGTCGCTGGCGGTGACGTGGGTCATGGACCGCCTTTCAGATGATCGAGCCGCGCGAGGCAATGCCGCCGTCGATGGTGACGATGGTGCCCGTGATGTAGCCGGCACGCGGCGACGCCAGGAACACCATCAGGTCGGCGACCTCCGCCGCCGTCGCCGGGCGGCCGCCGGGATAGAGGGCGAACAGCTCCTCCCAGCGGCTCTCGTCGCCGTACTGGTCGAGCGCGCGGCGCTTCATCAGCTTGACCATGCGGTCGGTGGCGACGGGGCCGGGGTTGACCCCCACCACGCGGATGCCGTGGTCCAGCGAGGCGCCGCCCAGCGCCCGAGTGAACGCCATCAGGCTGGCGTTGCCCGACGACCCGGCGATGTAGCGCGCGTCGTAGTTCTCGCCGGAGTTGCCGATGTCGTTGATGATCACGCCGCCGCCGCGCGCCTGCATCCGGGCGTAGTAGATGCGGGTCAGGCTGATGTAGCCGAATACCTTAAGGTCGAACCCGCGCCGCCACGCCGCGTCGTCCACGGCGTCGATCGGGCCGGAGGGGATGTCGCCGGCGTTGTTGACCAGGATGTCCACCTCGCCGCACGCCGCCGCCAAGTCGTGCATGGCGGCGTCCGACGACAGGTCCATCGCGTGCACGCTGACGGGGCCTTGGCCCAGCGCCTCGATGGCGTGCTTGGCGGCATGCAGCTTGTCTCCCGAGCGTGCCGCCAGCTTCACCGCGCAGCCCTCGGCGGCGAAGGCGTGGGCGGCGGCGAGGCCGATGCCCTGCGACGCGCCGGTGATGAGCACTGATTTGCCTTCGAGATCGAGTTTCATCCGGGCGGCTCCTGCATCAGGACGCCAGCATTGCCGACCCGGCGGCGAACGCAAGCGGCTTTCACTGGCCTCCCGCTTGCATGATCCCTCGTTGCTTGGCAGAGGGCGGCGTATGGCGAAGGCGATGATGCACCTGGCGTTCGACCTGTCCTGGACCCAGGTCGAGAGCGCCTGGCGCGACCCCGGCTCCTGGGTGGGCCAGCACTACCCCGACGTCGGCCTGTTCGAGGACATGGCGCGGCTGGCGGAGCGCGGCCTGTTCGACATGATCTTCTTCGGCGACGGCACCGGCATCCCCGACACCTGGAAGGGCGGCATCGACGACGCCGTGTATTCCGGCGTCGCCTGGCCGCGCCTGGACATGAGCCCGTGGATCACCGTCATGTCGCGCGTCACCAGCCACATCGGCTTCGGGTTGACCTACGCCTCGACCTTCATGCACCCGTTCTACGTGGCGCGGCTGCTGAACTCGCTTGATCACGTCACGGGCGGGCGCATGGCGTTCAACGTCATCACCTCGCAGCGCCGCTCCGACTACGCCAATTACGGCTACGACGAGCTGATCGACCATGCCACGCGGTACGAGCGCCTTGAGGAGTTCATGCAGGTCTGCCGCGCCCTGTGGGACAGCGTCGAGCCGGACGCCTTCCTGTGGGACCGCGCCAGCGGCCAGGTCGCGCGGACCGACAAGATCCACCCGATCAACCATGACGGCCGCTTCTTCAAGGTGAAGGGGCCGCTCAACGTGGTGCCGTCGCCGCAGGGCCGCCCCGTGGTGATCCAGGCGGGCGGCTCGCCGCGCGGGACGCAGGCCGCAGCACGGGTGGCGGACTACGTATTCGCCATGTACCGCGGCCTGCCGGCCATGGTGCGGCAGCGTGCCGACCTCGACGCGGCGCTGCTCGCCGAGGGACGCGATCCGCAGCAGGTCGGCATCGTCTTCTCCACCCGCGCCGTGGTGGCGGAGACGGAGCGCGAGGCGGCGGCGCTGAAGGAGCGCATGATCACGGGCATCCCGCAGGAGGCGGTCGGCGTTTGGCTGTCGCACAACACGGGGTTCGACATGTCGACGTTGCCGCAGCGGTTCACCCTGGGCGAGCTGCAGCGGCGCATCGTGGCGGCGAACGCGTCGCCTGCCGGGTTCGTGCACACGCTGGCGCAGACGCTCGGCATGGATGCCGAAATCAGCCGCGACGAGTTCTTCGAGCACGGCCTGCTGACTGCGACGGGCTACGCGCTGACCTTCGCCGGCACGGCGGCGCAGGTGGCGGACCGGCTGGAGGAGGTGTTCGAGGCCACTGGCAGTCGCGGCGGCTTCATGCTGTCGCACTCGCAGGCCGCGTCGCGCCAGCTGCTGCACAACGTGGTCGACCAGCTGGTGCCGGAGCTGCAGCGACGCGGCCGGTTCCGCACCGCCTACACCGGCCGCACGTTGCGCGAGAACCTGGCGCAGTGACTTCCCGTCATTGCGAGCCGGCTTCGGCGCGGCAACCCAGGGCAACGCGGCCGGTCTTCGTCGTTTGCCCTGGGTTGCTTCGTCGCAAGCGCTCCTCGCAATGACAGGGGAATGGGCATGACGCTTGACCAAGTCATCCAGTCCGTCGTCGGCGGGCTGGCGATCGGCTGCATCTACAGCCTGGTGGCGCTGGGCATCTCCATGATCATGCGGGCGACCGACATCCAGCACTTCGCGCAGGGCGAGTTGCTGATGATCGGCGCGTTCGCCGGGCTGTCGTCGGCTTGGCTCGGCAGCCTGCCGTTCGTGCTGGTGATGCTGGCGGGGATGGCCGGCGGCGGCGCCATCGCCACGACGATCGAGCTGGCCGTCTACCGTCCGCTGCGCCAGCGCGGGGTGCCGCTGATCAACGTCATCATCGCGACGCTCGCCGTGTCGCTGGTGCTGCAGAACGTCGCGCGCCTGATATGGGGCTCGGAGCCGCTGCGCTACCCGCCGCTGTTCGCCTCGGGCGGGCTCGCCGTGTTGGGCGTGAACGTGACGCCGCAGATGCTGTGGATCGTGGGCCTCGGCCTGTCGCTGATGGTGGCGCTGCAAGTGTTCTTCCGCTTCACCCGGCTCGGGCTGGCGATGCAGGCGGCGGCGCAGGACCCGCAGACGGCGCAGCTGATGGGCATCAGCGTCGACCGCGTCGCCACCATCACCTTCGCCATCTCCGGCGCGATGGCGGGCGCCGCCGGCGTGCTGCTCGGCTCGCTGTTCTTCGCCTCGTTCGCGATGGGGTTCGGCGTCGCCATCAAGGCGTTCGTGGCGGCGACCCTGGGCGGGCTGGGCTCGGTGACGGGGGCGATGGTCGGGGGGCTGCTGTTCGGCCTGATCGAGACGTTCGGCGCGTTGGTGGTCTCCACCGCCTACAAGGACGCGCTGGGCATGATCGTGCTGATCGGCGTGCTGCTGCTGGCCCCGTCCGGCCTGTTCGGCCGCACCGAGCGGCGGGTGTGATGGTGGTGCGGCTGTTGGTGCTGGCGGCGGTTGCCGGGTTGCCGCTGGTGGAGGCCAACGGCTACTGGGTGCACGTGTTCGGCCTGGCGGCGATCAGCGCCATCCTGGCCATGGGCTTGCAGCTGCTGGTCGGCATGGCCGGGCTGCTGTCGCTGGGGCAGGCGGCGTTCTACGGCATCGGCGCCTATGCCTCCGCCATCGCCACCACGAACTACGGGCTGCCGTTCCCGCTGGCGTTCCTGCTGGCCGGCTGCGTGGCGGCGGCGAGCAGCCTGCTGCTGGTCCCGATCGTGCGGCTGAAGGGGCCGAGCCTCGCCGTGGCGACGCTGGGTTTCGGCATCATCGTCCACCTGGTGCTGCTGAACGAGGACTGGCTGACCAGCGGCAGCATCGGCATGATGGGCATCCCGCGGCCCGGCCTCGGCGCCGTCACGATCGAGAGCGAGCGCAGCCTGTACTACCTGTGCGCCGCCGTGGCCGTCGCCGTGTTCGTGGCGCTCGACCGGCTGCAACGGTCACGGTTCGGCCGCGCGTTGCAGGCGATCGCGCAGGACGAGGACGCCGCCCGCGCCTGCGGCCTCGCGATCACCCGCACCAAAAGCAAGTGCTTCCTGATCGCGGCGTTCACCGCCGGGCTGGCCGGGTCGCTGTACGCCCATGTCGAGGGCTACCTCAGCCCGGACGACTTCGCCTTCACCAAGTCGATCGACATCCTGATCATGGTGGTGGTCGGCGGCCTCGGCAGCCTGGGCGGCGCGGTGGCGGGGGCAGCTTTGCTGGTCATTTCGACCGAGTTCCTGCGCGTGTCCGGCGAATACCGCATGATCATCATCGGCCTCGCCGTGATCGTGCTCATGGGCGTGCGCCGCCGCGGTCTGGCCGGCCTGGTCGAGGCGGCCGGCATCCGGCTCAAGCTGGCGACCTCATGACCGCGCCGCTGCTCCGGCTCGATCGGCTGACCCGGCGGTTCGGCGGCCTGGTCGCCGTCGATGGTGTCGACCTCAGTGTGGATGCCGGCACGGTGCACGGGCTGATCGGCCCCAATGGCGCCGGCAAGACCACGCTGTTCAACCTGGTGTCTGGCCATCTGCGCGCCAGCGGCGGCGCCGTCATGCTCGGCAACGATGATATGACGCGCTGGCCGGCGGAGCGGCGCGCGGTGGCGGGCGTGCGGCGCACGTTCCAGAACCTGCGGCTGTTCCGCGAGATGACCGTGCTTGCTAACGTCATGGCCGGCCTGCACGCGGAAACCCGCTGTGAGGTGTTCGACGCCCTGCTGCGCCCGCCCCGGCAGCGGCGCGAGGAGCGCATGATCGCCGAACGCGCCCACGCGGCGCTCGATTTCGTCGGCCTCGCCGCGGCGGCGCCATCCGTTGCCGGCAGCCTGCCGTACGGCCACCAGCGGCTGCTGGAGATCGCCCGCGCCATCGCTGGCCGGCCGCGCCTGCTGCTG
>CAXSFF010000107.1:0-7688 GCA_964236035.1 uncultured Acetobacteraceae bacterium | reverse complement strand
GTCGAAGAACACCAGGTAGGTGCGCGCCGGGGTGACGGCGACGGGCGGCTGCGCCGGGGCCATCGGCGGCGGCGGCGGCGGGGTGTTGAAGGCGTAGCGCACGCCGATCAGGATGCTGTGGTTGAAGTTGTCGCTGAACTTGGTGGTCTCGAAGAATGCCGGAGCATTCACCGCTGCGGGGAACGACTGGTTCCGGCTGGCCCCAGCCAGCCCAAGGAAGCGGTACTCCAGCGTCAGGGACAGGCCCGGAAGCCTCTGGATTGGCGTCGCCACGCCGATGATCGCCTGATAGGCGAAGCCGTCGGTGCGGCCGACATGATAGCCACGGTCCACCCACTCGTAGCCAGCGCCAAGCCCGACATAGGGGAACAGGTCCGGCGACCCAACATTGAAGTCATACAGGAGATTGACCAGCCCGCCGAACTTCTGCTGGCTCAGACCACGGGACAACGAGGACGGGTTGTAGCGGTAGTTGCCCTCTGCCTCGACGCGCAGGCCGTTGCCAAGGCCGTAGCCGACGCTGCCGACGCCGACCGCGCCGGGATCATAGGACTGCGAACCATGGAACGACCCGCTGCTTGCCGGGAAGGGGATCGAAAACGATCCGAGCGAGAGGGTGTATGCATTCTGCCGATAGGTTTGGCCGACACTTTCACTCTGCATGAAGTTGCCGCCCGCACCGGCTCCGACATACAGGCCGGACACCGGCTGCGCATCGCTAATCGCAGGAAAGGCAATGCAGCACGCCGTCGCAGCCAAAACAGTTCGCAAACGCATCAATATTCCTCGGTTACGGTTGACCGAAGGGTAATCGAGATGGTGATGCTTGCGAACGATGCATCTTGCGCCCGCGCGCCGCCGAAACGCACGCGCCATCATGACGATGCTATTTTGCAACAGTGGCGATCTGCTCCTTCTCCTCTTGCGGGAGGATGGGCGGCCACAGCAAGCATCTTGCCGCGGCACCCCCCTCTAACCCATCCCGCAAGGGGAGGGGAGAAGAGTTATGAGCGGAATGACAGTCGGCCGAACCCTTCAACAGGCTGCCCGTGTCTGCCAGGCGCCGTCATGCCATCTCCGAACCTCAACCGCCGGAACGCCATCCTTGAAGCTGATGCGGCTATACGCGTTCGGCTCGCCGCGCAGCCGCACCGACGTCGCCGTCGAGCCTTGCAAGATCAGCGGCCCGCCGCCCGCCGCCACCCGGGCGTAGCCGCGATGCAGGTGCCCGCCCAACACCAACGCCACCCCATGCCGGGCCAGCACCGCCAACGCCGGTGCCGCACGGCCCGCCACAGGCAGCAGCGGGGCCGTCTCCGGCGGCAGCAACGGATGGTGCGTCATCACCACGCGCACCAGGCCCGGCGGCGCCGCGTCCAGCCGCGCCAGCAGCCGGCGCAGCCGCTTCACCGTGATGCGGCCGCGCGACCAGTTCCAGTGCAGCCCCCACCGCCGGGCGGAGTTCAGCCCGATCACGACCACCTCGCCGTTGCGCCACATCGGCTCGGTCTCCGCCGCGATCAGGGTGCGCCAGCGCCGGTACGGGTCGGTGAACCGCTCGACCAGGTCGTACGGCGGGATATCGTGGTTGCCCGGCACCGCCAGCCATGGCGAGACCAACCCGTCCAGGAAGGCGCGGGCGGCCTCGAACTCGGCGATGTGGGCGCTCTGCGTCAGGTCGCCGCTGACCGCCACCAGGTCCGGACGGTCGGCGTTCAGCTCGGCGGTCAGGGCGGCCACCACCGCCGGGTCTTCAGCGCCGAAGTGCAGGTCGGTGATGTGGGCGATGCGGGTCACGCGCCGGCAGGCACGATCACCCGCAGCGCGCCCGGCCGCACCCGGTAGCGCAGCGGCGGTGCCAGCAGCATCACCTCGCCGTCGTTCATCACCCGCACCGCCGACCGCCCGGACCCGATTTCCAACGACGGCGCGCAACGCTGCTGTACCGCAGCGTCCCGTCGCCAGTCGCCCAGCACGACGCGCAGCGCCAGCCGCACCACGCAGCCGAGCGTGAGCTTCTCCACCAGGTAGACCGCCAGCTCGCCGCCATCGAGGCGGCTGCGCCCGAACGCCCGCCCGCCCGCGCCGTCGGCCGCGTTGACCATGATCCGCAGCGAGCTCACCCGCAGCCGCAGCGTATCGCCGCCGATGCGCATGAGCAGGCGCACGGGCGCGTCCCGCACCGCCGCGCGCAGCCCAGCGCGCGCCATGCGGGACCAAAGCCCGAACGCGGAGTCGCGCCGCTTGGCCTCGCGATGGCGGGCGAGGCGGGCAGGCACCCCCAGCATCGAGGAGCACAGGAAGACATGCCCGTTGACCTCGGCGACGTCGACCGGCCGGGTCGTGCCGCCCGCCAGCACGCGGATGGCGGCGGCGGCGTCGCCGATCGGCAGGCCCAGGTCCTTGGCCAGCAGGTTCATGGTCCCGCGCGGCAGGATGCCCAAGGGCGTGTCGCTGCCGGCGAGCGCCTGGGCGACGCACGCCACGGTGCCGTCGCCACCGGCCGCAATCACGGCGCATGCCCCGAGGGCGACCGCACGGGCGATGCGCTCGCCAAGCTGGCCAGCATCGTGCGGCAGGAACTCCGGGTCGAGGCCGTTGGCGGCAAAGGCCTGCCGCAAGCCGTCGGGATCATCGGTCCCGCCACCAGCCGCGCTGTTCAGGACCACGGCGACCCGGCGTGCTGTCATGGTCCCTATCCCGGAATACCGCCCCGGGGAACCCGGAAACGGCATCGCGGTTGCCGAAGCGGCCGGCGTTATTTCGTCATCTGGGCACGGACCTCGCCACCCGGGTTCGCCGCCGTGTGGATGTTGGCGTAGGTCATGCCGTTCAGCATGTCGGCTATCTGCGCGTCCGTCAGCGTGGCGGTGCCGCTGATCGGGCTGGCCAGCGGCGGGGCGATGGGAACCAGCACGCCGGCGTTGGCGCCCAAAGCGGCCGGGCCGTGGAAATGCGCGGCGGTCGCCGGGCCGGTCAGGCCGCTGTAGTCGAACTTGTAGGTGACCATCTTGGTGGCGGTGTCGACCGACGCCGTGACGGTGCCCTTGCCATCGGTGGTCTTTGCGGGCACTTCCGTGGCGCCGCTGAAGGTGCCGTGCAGGACCACCGTCTCGGCCTGGGCCGCAAGCGGCAGGGCGAGGGTGGCGAAGGCGGTCAGCATGGTGAGTGGGCGAAGCATGGGCGGTTTCCTTGTTGAAGGCGCGGCGTTCATGACGGCCGCACGCTATGCTGGATGTCCGACGGTGGCAAAACCATGACCATCGCCGAACGGCCGCTTGGCCTCCCGGTCGACCCGACTCCGCGCCCGCTGCCGGCCCGGATCAAGCTGCGCGGCCGCGACGTGGAACTGGAGCCGCTGCACGTCCGCCACGCGCCGGAACTGTGGGAGGCCGCGCAAGGCGCCGCCGACAGCTGGGACTACATGCTGTACGGCCCGTTCGCCGACCAGGCCACGCTGACCCGGCAGGTCGCCGCCATGGCCAGCGCGCACGACCCGATGATGTGGGCGGCGCGCCCCGTGGCGACGGGGGTGGTGTCGGGCTGGCTCAGCCTGATGAACATCGAGCCGGGCAACGCCGCCATCGAGCTGGGCCACATCTGGTTCGCCCCCCGCATGCAGCGCACCCGCGCCGCGACGGAGGCGATGTTCCTGCTGCTCAAATTGGCCGCCGACGACCTCGGCTACCGCCGGCTGGTCTGGCAGTGCCACGCGCTGAACGCGCCCTCGCGCCGGGCCGCGGACCGGCTGGGGTTCACCCTGGAGGGTGTGCTGCGCGCGAACCGGGTGGTGAAGGGCCGGCTGCGCGACACGGCGTGCTACTCGATCGTCGGCGACGAGTGGCCGTCGCGGCGCGATGCGGTCGCCGCCTGGCTCGACTCCGCCAACTTCGCGCCGGACGGCACCGCGCGCCGCGGCCTGGCCAGCTTGCGCGACGATGCGCCATGATCGGCATGGAGACGCTGAACCACCTGCTCGGGGAATACGGCTACGGCGTCGTGTTCGGCGTGATCGGGCTGGAGGCGATGGGCCTGCCGTTGCCCGGCGAGAGCCTGATCATCGCCGCCGGCGTATACGCCGCCACCACGGGGCAGCTGCACATCGCCCTCGTGATCGCCGCCGCCGCCGCCGGGGCGATCATGGGCGACAACGCCGGCTACCTGATCGGGCGCAAGGCCGGGTTTCCGCTGCTGGAGCGCTACGGCCGCCACGTCGGGTTGAACGAGCGGCGGCTGACGCTGGGGCGCTACCTGTTTCAGAAGCATGGCGGCAAGGTGGTGTTCGTCGGCCGCTTCATCGCCATCCTGCGCACCTTCGTGGCGCTGATGGCCGGCGCCAGCCACATGGAATGGCGCACGTTCCTGCTGTGGAACGCGGTCGGCGGCGTGGCCTGGACCACGCTGTACGCCGTCGGCGCGTACCTGCTGGGCAACGCGATGAGCCGGCTGCAGGGCACCATCGGCATCGCGCTGGCGGTGTTCGCCGTGCTGGCGATCGGGGCCTCGATCTACGTGCTGCGGCGCAACGAGAAGCGGCTGGAGGACAAGGCGGAGCGGGAGATGGGCGCGCCCAGCTAGGGCGCACCCGGCCGCAGCTTGCGCACCTCGGCGTCCGTGGGCATCACGCTGGCGCCGTCGATGTACTTCCAGTCCACCATGCCGCCGCGTCCGCCCGCCACGGCCAGCCTGCCGATGTAGGTGCCCAGCGTGCTCTGGTGGTCGATGGCGCGGAACCGCGAGATGCCGAACGGCGTGGTGAAGGTCGCGTCGGCGAACCCGTCCGCCATCGCCTCGCTGTCGGTGCTACCGGATTTCAGGATGCCCGACGTGATCGCGTTCACCAGCGCCACGCCGATGACGGCGCCCATTGTCGGCGGCTCGTGCCATTTGTCCTGGTAGTCCAGCACCATCTGCTTGTTGCCGGGCGCGTCCGACACGCTCCAGGGGTATCCGGTCACGGTCCAGCCCAGGGGCGTGTCAGGGCCGAGCGGGTCAAGGTATTCCGGCTCGCCGGTCAGCATCGACGCCACGGGGCGGTTCGCGAACAGCCCCCCGCTGCCTTGATGCACGCCTTGGCGCACGAACGCCGTCAGGTCGCCGCCGTACAGCGCGTTGAAGATCGCATCCGGCGCGGGCTGGCCCAGCGCGGACACCACGGCGCCGGCGTCGATCCGGCCCAGCGCCGGCCATTGCTCGCCGACGAAGCTCACGTCGGGGCGGCGCGCGCCCAGCAGCCGCTTGAACGCGTTCACGGCGGAGCGCCCGTAGTCGTAGTCGGGCGCCACCGTCGCCCAGGTCTTCGCCGGCCACGCCGCCGCCTGCTCCACCAGCATCGCCGCCTGCATGAAGGCGGAGGGCCGCACCCGGTAGGTGTAGCGGTTGCCGCTTCCCCACACGAGCGCGTCCGTCAGCGGCAGCCCGGCGACGTACAGCTTCTTGGCCCGCAGCGCATAGCCGCTGATCGCCAGCGCGGCATCGGACAGGAAGCCGCCGGCGAGCAGGTCCACCTTCTCCTCCTCGATCAGCTGGGCGGCGATACGCGCCGCCGCCTCGGGGCTGCCGCCATCGTCGCGGGAGACGAACTCGAGCTTGCGCCCTTCCAGCCCGCCGCGGTCGTTGACCATCGCCAGCGCCATCTCCCAGCCGCGGCGGTAGCCCAGCGTGACCTCCGGCTGGGTCGAGTAGCTGTTGATCTCGCCGACGCGGATTGGCGCGGTCGACTGCGCCCGCAGCAGCGCCGGCATGGCGAGCGGGGCGGCGGCGGTGCCGGCGAGGACGGCGCGGCGGGTCAGCATGTGCGGCAGGCTCCGGTTGTGGGGGATTGGCAGGACCATCGCCCGATCCGCCTGCAACGTCCACCGCGCGGCTTGGTTGGCTTGCAGCCCCTTGCAAGCGGCGCGTCCGGCAGCGCCTGATGGCAGCGGTGCCGGGGAGTGTTTGGGCGATGGGGAGAGCATGGCTGCTGCTGGCACTGGGCCTGCCGATGCTGATAGCGGCGGGTCCGGAGCCGGCGTTGCGAGAAGTGGAGGCCACGGGGGTGCTGGGCCGCGATGTGCGTGACGCCGACGGCCGCGACATCGGCCGCATCGTCGACGTGGTGGTGGAGCCGTCGGGCAAGCCGATCGCGGTGGTGGTGGATGCGGGCGGCTTCATGGGCGTGGGCTCGCGCCGGGTCGCGGTGGACTGGGCCGCCGTGCACGTTCCGGCGCCCGCAGCCGCCGATGCCCCCGTGACGATCGACCTGACCGACGACCAGGTCCGCTCCGCGCCCGCGTACAACGACCGCACCAAGCCCGCCATGGTGGTGGGGGCGCCAGAAAGCGTCGCACCGGACAGCGCCGCGCCGGACCCCGAGGCCGGCCCACCCGCCGAGGGTGACGGGAAAGCACCCGTTCCATAGCGCAGCGCCGCACGGATTTCGGACTGGACGGCCTCAGCTTCTTCGTCGCCAACGTCCAGACCGGCTTCGGACCCTTCATCGCCGCCTACCTGGCGTCGCAGGCCTGGACCCAGGGCCAGATCGGCCTGGCGCTGAGCATCGGCACCGTCACCTTCATGCTGGCGCAGCTGCCGGCCGGCGCCATGGTGGACGCCGCCCGCAACAAGCGCCCGGTCGCCGCCTTCGCCGTGCTCGCCATCGTCGGCAGCGCGCTGCTGCTGGCGCTGCTGCCGGAGCGGGCGCCCGTTTACGCCGCCGAGGTGCTGCACGGCCTGGCGAGTTGCCTGCTGACCCCGGCAATCGCGGCGCTCAGCCTGGCGGCGACCGGCGCCGGCGGGGCGCTGTTCGGCGTGCGCCTGGGCCGCAACGCCCGCTTCGCCTCCATCGGCAGCGGGGTGGCGGCGGCGCTGATGGGCGCCACGGGGTACTATGTCTCGCAACGTTCGGTGTTCCTGCTGGCGGCGCTGCTGGCGGTGCCGGCGCTGTTCACCCTGCGCCTGATCCAGGTGGATGCAGCGCCGGTCGCCCTTGGCGCTCCCCCCGTCGCTCGGCCCCCGCTGCTCGGGGCGCTGACCAACCGGCGGCTGCTGCTGTTCGCGGTGTGCTGCGCCGGCTTCCACCTGGCCAACGCCGGCATGTTCCCGCTCGCTGCCGTCGAGGTGACCCGGCAGGCCGGCAGCAAGGGCCAACTCGTCATCGCCGCCTGCCTGGTGGTGCCGCAGGTCCTGGTCGCCTCGATCTCGCCCTGGGTCGGCCACCTGGCCGAGATTTGGGGCCGCCGCCCCGTGCTGCTGGCGGGGTTCGCCGCCGTGCCGCTGCGGGGTGCGCTGTTCGCCGTGGTCAGCGACCCGACGCTGGTGATCGTGGTGCAGTCGCTCGACGGCCTCAGCGCGGCGATCTTCGGCGTCATGCTGCCGCTGGTGATCTCCGACATCACGGGCGGCCCGGGCCGCTTCAACCTCAGCATGGGAGCGGTCGGGCTGGCGATTGGCGCCGGTGCCACGCTCAGCACGGAACTGGCGGGGCTGGTGGCGGATGCTTACCACACCCGCGCCGCCTTCCTGGCGCTTGCGGCTGCGGGGGGCCTGGCGTTCCTGTTGCTGCTGGCCTTCATGCCCGAAACCCAACCCGGCAAGGCGCCGCGCTGATGCCAACTGCTGCACTGCTCCTCCTCCCCCGGTACTTAGCGTTTGGGCGGGAGGAGGCCGGGAGGAGGGGTGGCCACGCCAACCACCCTGCGCGCGGCCAC
>CAXSFF010000106.1:0-7692 GCA_964236035.1 uncultured Acetobacteraceae bacterium | reverse complement strand
ATCGCAAACAACCAAACTTGGGCACGTGTCACTTTCATTGTTATCATCTTACTGTCTTTACCAACTCGATTTTCATCTCTATTCTATTTAAATAGTATGTTTGATGGAGGAAAATTCCGTATGTCGTTTTTTATTATACTAGCTTGGTGCGTTGCTGACGTAGTTCTGATCTACCTTCTATGTTCTCCAGCTAAAGCAGAACGAATAGAGATGAGTACGTAGTCTGCCCCGTGATGCGGCGGCGTATAGCACGTTCTGGAAGTCCGCTTTCCACCACAAGTCGACCCACAGTGTGAGTATCAAGCGTCAGGTCTTATCCACTAGGACGGAGCGAGCATGAAACGTGCCTTTTGGCTGGCGCTCGCGGCGCTTCCCCTTGCCCAGTCCGCCTTGGCCGCCGGCGCCTGCCCGGCCCTGCCGTCGCGCACGCCGATGCCGCGAGAGGCGCAGGCGGCAGTCCTTGACCAGGCGAACTGGCCCGACCAGGTCGCCGGTCTGCAGGCGCGGCTGCCGACGCTCGACCTCGCTGGCCGCCGCCTGGTGTTCATCGGCGACTCCATCACCGCGGCCTGGGACCCGGCGGTGTTCGGCCAGTTCTTCGGCCAGCTCTCGCCGCTGCTGCTGGGCATCAGCGGCGACTTCACCCAGGGCGTGCTGCAACGGCTCCCGGCCGAGTGGGGTCCGTTGCAGCCCCGCGTCGTCGTGCTGCTGATCGGCACCAACAACACGCAATGGGGCCAGGGCCCGCCGGAGGACGTGGCGCTCGGCATCGCCGAGATCATCCGCCTGATCCACGCCCGCTCGCCGGGCGCGAAGGTGCTGCTGCTCGGCATCCTGCCGCGGGGGCCGGATGCGTCGGAGCCGCTGCGCGCGGTCAACGCCCGGGTCAATGCGCTGATCGCGCGCTGCGCCGACAACAAGACGGTGTTCTACCTCGACGCCGGGCCGCCGCTGCTGGACGCGGGCGGGCGGCTCACCGGCGCCGTCTCGTTCGACATGCTGCACTTCACGCCGGCGGGCTACGCCATCCTGGCGCGGACGATCGCCCCAGCGATCCATCGGCTGATGGGCGGGTAGCTGGTCCCGGCGCGCGCATCGTCATCGTGAACCGCCGCTTGGCGGTGTGGCGATCCAGGGCAGCGCAGCGAGCATCCGACGCGCGGCCATGCTGCTCCTCCTTCCCTTGCGGGAGGCGGGGAGGAGGGGTGGCCACGCGCATGGTGGTTGGCTTGGCCACCCCTCCCCCAGCCCCTCCCGCAAGGGGAGGGGGGAAGAGTCGGAGATTGTTGGTGTTATTGCGTTGGCTGCCAATCGTTCAGGAACGCGGACTCGGCGGCGTTGATCGGCTGGTTGACGACACGCTCCGGGATTTCCCAGATTATCAGCTTCGGCGGCGTCTCGCGGAACGCCGGGCTGCGCAGGTACTCCCGTGCCGAGCCGTAGAATCCCCCGCCGGCCTGGGCGAACTGGCCGATCCTTGCCGCCATCGCCTCCTGCAGGCGGCCGTGGAAGTTGGCGTTGAGGCTATATGAACTTCCCAGCAGCACGACCTGGGGCACCGGCGCGTCGTCGAGCAGCCCGCCGGCCTACTCCGGGTCGAGCGACACCGTCGTCTCCGGCCGTTCGAGATCCGGCAGCGGGCGTATCTTGAGCGGCAGGTCCGGCACCGCGTCCAGGCTCATCAGCCGCAGCAGGTCGCCCGCGCGGCCTGCCTCGGGCGCGGCATCGGTGCGGAAATTCCCGTCGTGCGCCACGGTCGCGGCGGCAGCGGCGGCGCGGGCGGCCAGCGCGGCGCCGGCCTGGTTCCAATGAGTGTCGGTGCGGTAGTAGACGGGCTGCCCGGCAGCAGCGAACACGGCGTTCAGGTCCACCACCGTCAGGCCGTCCAGCAACCCGGCGAAGGCAGCGAACCGCGCCCGCGACTGCGCCGAGTACGGCACGCCACAGCCCGCCGCCGTCTCGATGCGCGCCTTGTCCGGCACCAGCACTACTTCAAGCGCGATACCCTGCCGCTGCAACCCCGCGGTGATGCGGTGCAGGCCCGCCGCCCGCGCACGCATGGCGGCGTCGGCGTCCGGCCACGGCCGCAACTCCTCCGTGAGGTACAACCAGTCGTGGCAGCCGACCGTCACCTGCGGCCCGCCGGAGCCGAACACGCGCCAGCGCAGCACGCCGCCCGCCGCCAGCAGCAGGCCGCCGCCCGGCAGGTCATGCGCCATGATGTGGTTCACGGCGGCGGCGGCGCGGCCCGACAGGACCGCATCGCGGTTCATCACGCCGGCCAGGCGCTGCTGCGAGGCGGGCAGGCCAAGCGCCGTGACGCCCAGGCCGAAGCCCGTGGCCAGCACCGCGATCATGGCCCAGCCCTGCGCGCGCGCGGCGCTGGCGTGAGGGCCGCTCAGAATTGGAAGTACAGGAACGGCACCGCGTCGCGGCTGTACAGCAGCGCCGTCGCCGCCATGAAGCCGGCGAACGGCCCGGCCAGCGACAACGCCCGCCCGGTGCGCCCCGCCAGCGCCGCGACGCGCCCGCCGACCAGCGGGCTGTACACCACGGCGACGCCGATCGGCACCATCCACAGCCGGTCGGGCGTCAACTGCCAGGCCAGCAGGTCCGACACCGCCGTGCCGTGCTGCCACGCCATGCCGCCGTAGATACGGGCCGCCTGCGCGAAGCTGTCGGCGCGGAACACCACCCAGCCCAGCACCGTCGCCAGCAGCGTGATCGGATGCCCGAGCAGCCACGGCATCCGCCCGCCGCCGCGCTGCCAGGCCCGGTGCGCCGCCAGCATGCTGCCCTGCCAGCCGCCCCACGCCACGAACGTCCAGTTGGCGCCGTGCCACAGCCCGCCGATCAGCATGGTCGCCAGCAGGTTGACGTAGGTGCGCCCGAAACCCTTCCGGTTGCCGCCGAGCGGGATGTACAGGTAGTCGCGCAGGAAGCTCGACAGCGTGATGTGCCAGCGATTCCAGAACGCCTGGATCGACCCGGCAAGGTACGGGAAATCGAAGTTCTCCGGGAAATGGAAGCCGATCATCAGCGCCAGCCCGATCGCCATCGCCGAATACCCGGCGAAGTCGAAATACAGTTGCAGCGTGTACGCCACCGCCCCCAGCCAGGCCTCCGCCAGCGTCGGCTGCGGCAGCGCGAAGATCGCGTCCACCAGCGGGCTGAGCGTGTCGGCGATGATCACCTTCATGCAGAACCCGACCATGAAGCGCCGCGCGCCAAGCCCGAACAGCGCCAGCGAGTGCGTCCGCCCGCGCAGCTCGCCGGCGATCTGCGCGTAGCGCACGATCGGACCGGCGATCAGCTGGCTGAACATCGCCTTGTAGGCGGCGTAGTTCAGCAGGCTGCGGCTGACGGGGATGGTGCCGCGCCACACGTCCACTAGGTAGCTGATGGATTGCAGCACGTAGAACGACAGCCCGGCGGGCAGCACGATCGCCTCCCACGTCACGCTGCTGAACCCGGCGTCCGTGATGCTCGCGTTGAAGATGCCGACGCCGAAATTGGCGTACTTGAAGTAGGCCAGCACGCCGAGGTTGGCGGCCAGGCCGATCGCCAGCAGCCGCTTGCCCGCCGCCGTACCCGGGCCGGCGCCCGCCATCAGGCGCGACACCGCGTAGGTGACGCCGGTGACGCAGACCAGCAGGCCGAGGAAATCGACCCGCCACCAGGCATAGAACGCCCAGGACAGCAGCAGGATCGGCCAGTTCCGCAGCCGGGCCGGCGTGAGGTAGTAGACGGCGAAGAACAGCGGCAGGAACAGGAACAGGAACTCGAACGAGGCGAAGATCATGCCGGGCTATTTGCCGGCGCTGGCCGGGCTTTGCGCCAGTTCCACGATGGCATCGTCGATCGCCAGGCCCCACTTCTGGTAGCCGGTCGCCGTGTAGTGCTGGCCGTCGAAGGTGCCCCACTCGCCGGGCTGCGCGAACCGGGTCGAGTCGATGTAGCGGCAGGGCGCCACGTGGCTGGCGAGGAACTCGCTCATCTCGCGCGCGCGCGCGTAGGTCTTGAAGTACGGGCCGCCCTCGGTGCCCCAGCCGGGGCCGACCCAGACGCAGGGCAGGTTGTCGGCCTGGATGCGCCGGGTCAGGCGGGTGACCTGGTCGTTCACGTACTGCGTCGGGAACTCCTTCTGCGCGTAGCCGGCCATGGTGTCGCCGCCGCCGACGATGACCAGGTTCGGATGCACCTGGGCGACCAGCGCGTCGAGGGTCGGCACCGCCGCCGCCTTGCCGTGGTCGGTCTTCAGCGGACCGGACTGCACGCGCTCGGCGGTGCCGCACGGCGCCACGCCGGCCTCGATCCAAATCCCGGACGGCGCCCCGCACGCGGCGTAGGTGGTGACCTTGGCGCCCTGCCGGATCAGCTCGTCCTGCAGCGTGGTGACGAGGTAGCCCTGCGTCGCGAAATGGCTGTCGCCGAGCATGAGGATCGTCAGCCCCGCAAGAATGGGAGAAGCCATCGGCACCACCGTCCAGGTTGATGCGGCCTTACCTACAGCAATTCGGTAAATGATTTCTTTATTGTATTTTCCAGGACAGCCTGTGCTGCGCGGCGTTTGCGCGCGCCATGAACATCGGCCGCCAACGCCTTGCCTTTGTTGACGACCTCAATTCCAGTTGCCCGAGGCGACCTGGAGCGGTGGCTCCGGCAGCAGGCACCGGCGCCGCGAGCCGCCGAAAATCCGCTTTCCTTTGCCCCTGCCTGGGACCACATACCCGTCCTGATGCAAATCCATGCAAGCTGCGCCGCCCGCGATGGGCAGGGCGTGTTGCTGCTCGGGCCGCCTGGGTCTGGTAAGTCCGACCTTGTGCTGCGTCTGTTGAGCCATGGCTTCGTTCTGGTTGCCGATGACCGCGTCGAGCTGGAGGACGGCTTCGCCAGCCCGCCAGCCCCGCTCGCCGGGTTGCTGGAGGTGCGTGGCCTGGGCCTCGTCCACATGGACCATCTGCCGCGCGCCTCGGTGCGGCTCGCGGTGCGGCTCGCGGCGACGCCGCCGGAACGCGGGCCGCGGCTGCCGGCCCCGCATGCGGAGTACGGGCTGCCGCTGGTGCGCATCGACCCGGCCGCGTGTTCCGCCGTCGACCGCGTGGCGCTGGCGCTGGACTGCGCCCTCGGCCGCCGTGCCCAGCTCGCCGGGGCGTTCGCATGAACCCGCGCGCCAGCCGCACCGCCTGCCAGCGCATCGTGCTGGTCAGCGGGCTGTCGGGCGCCGGGCGGGCCTCGATCCTGCGCACGCTGGAGGATCTCGGCTACGAGGCGGTCGACAACCCGCCGCTGACCCTCACCGAGGAACTGGTGCGCCGCGCCGAGCGCCCGCTGGCCATCGGGCTGGACGCGCGCAGCCGCGGCTTCGACTCCGCGGCCGTGCTGGCGACGCTGGAGCGGCTGCGGGTCAACCCCTGCCTGCGCCCGGAGCTGGTGTTCGCCTGGGCCGACGAGGCCGCCTTGCTGCGCCGCTTCACCGAGACCCGGCGGCGGCATCCGCTGGCGCCGGGTGGCCGCGTGGCCGACGGCATCGCCCGCGAGGTCGCCTTGACCAACGCCCTGCGCGAGGCCGCCGACCTGGTGGTCGACACCTCGGACATGCCGCTGCCATCGCTGCGCCGGCTGATCGACGAGCGGTTCGCGGTCGCGGCGCATGGCGAGCTGGGGCTGACGGTGACGCTGACGTCGTTCGCCTACCCGCGCGGGCTGCCGCGCGAGGCGGACCTGGTGTTCGACGCCCGCTTCCTGCGCAACCCGCATTACGACCCCGAGCTGCGCGCCCGCACCGGGCACGACCCCGAAGTGGCGGCGTACGTGGAGGCGGACCCGGATTTCCCCGCCTTCTTCGCCCAGATCGAGGCGATGCTGGCGCTGCTGCTGCCCCGCTTCGTGCAGGAGGGCAAGAAGTACGTGACCGTGGCGGTCGGCTGCACCGGCGGGCGGCACCGTTCCGTCCGCATCGTGGAGAAGCTGGCCGAGCGCCTGGGCCAGCGCGGCGGCACCGCTTGCGCGCGGCCCCCCGGGCTTGACTCGCCCCCTGGACTTGACTCAGCAGGGTGGCAGGTGACGGTAATGCATCGTGAACTGGCGCAGGACACCCCATTTCCGCCCGCTGGTGTCAGCATGGACAGGACCACGGCTGCATCTTTTCAGGCGCAGGAGGCCTGAGCCCATAAAATGATCGGCCTGGTATTGGTATCGCATGGGCGCCTGGCGGAGGAGCTTCGCCTGGCCCTGGAGCACGTCGTCGGCCCGCAGCGTGGCATCGCCACCGTCTGCATCGGCCCGGATGACGACATGGAGACACGGCGGACCGAGATCCAGGACCGGATCGGCCAGGTCGATTGCGGTGACGGCGTCGTCCTGCTGACCGACATGTTCGGCGGCACGCCCAGCAACCTGGCCATCTCGATGATGAACCGGCCGGGGGTGGAGGTGATCGCCGGCGTCAACCTGCCGATGCTGGTCAAGCTCGCCAAGGTGCGCGGGCAGCAGACGCTCGGCGAGTGCGTGGACAAGGCGCAGGCGGCCGGACGCAAATACATTGCCTCCGCCTCCGAAGTGATGCACGGCTGCACCCCGAACGGCAAGATAAACGGCACCTGCCGCTGATGGGCGACGGCACGCCGGCAAGCGGCCTCACCGCCAGCGCCGTGATCTGCAACCGCCGCGGCCTGCATGCCCGGGCGGCGGCGAAGTTCGTCAACACGGCGGAGCGGTTCAGCGCCAACGTGGACGTGGTGTTCCACGGCCAGACCGTGTCGGCGCAGTCTATCATGGGGCTGATGATGCTGGGCGCCGGCCAGGGCTCGACCATCGAGATGCAGGCGGAGGGCTGGGAGGCGAAGGAAGCGCTGGCTGCGCTGACGGCCTTGGTGGAAGCTGGCTTCCATGAGCAGGACTGACGGCGGCTGTCCGCCAAACTCGGATGGGTTTGCCCATGAACGGCGGCTGACCGGCCTCGCCATCGGCCCCGGGGTCGCGATCGGCCCTGTGTTCGGCACTGCCGAGGCCCCCACCGTCATCACCCGGCACCGCATCGCCGCCGCCGACATCGAGGCGGAGTGCGTGCGCCTGGATGCCGCCGTCGCCGCGTCGCGCAAGCAGTTGGGCAAGCTGCGCGGTAAGCTCAGCGTGCTGCCGGAGGACACCCAGGCGGAGATCGCCCCGTTGCTCGACGCCTACATCCAGATGCTTGGCGCTTCCCGGCTGCTGCGCGGCGCGCGGACGCGGATCACCGAGGGCCTGCGCTCGGCCGAGCAGGCGGTGAGCGACGAGGCCGAGACCATCGCCGCCGCCCTGGTGCTGGCCAACGCCGACGACGCGCCCGCCGGGCGGCGGCGGGCGGACGAGGTGCGGGAGATCGCCCGCCGCCTGGTGCGCAACCTGACGCGGGCGCCGTTCCGCAGCTTCGCCGGGCTGCCCCCGGGCGCCATCCTGGTGGCGGAGTGGCTGACCCCTGCGGACGCGGCGCTGATCGACCCGGCGCGCGTCGCCGGGGTCGCCACGGAGGAGGGCGGCGCCGACGGCCATGCCGCCATCATGCTGCGGGCGCTGGGCATCCCGACCGTGCTCGGGGCGCTGGGGCTGCTCGCCCACATGCGCCCCGGCAGCACCGCCGTGGTGGACGGCAGCGCCGGGCTGGTGGTGCTGAGTCCCACTCCCGCCACGCTGGCGCAGGCGCGCCGCGGC
>CAXSFF010000105.1:0-7722 GCA_964236035.1 uncultured Acetobacteraceae bacterium | reverse complement strand
GTCGTGCCGGCCGCGTTGGTGCCGCTGATGGCGATGCCGTACGGCCCGTCCGGCAGGGTGGCGCCCGTGCTGTCGGTGCCGTCCCATTTCCAGCTGTTGGTGCCCGCGGCCGAGGTTGCCGATATCGTGTTCACGGTGGCGCCGGCCGCGTTGGTGATGGTGATGGCGACGGGCTCGGCGGTGGTCGTGTTGTAGCTCAGCGCGCCGGCGCCGTTCTGCAGCGCGATGTTGGGGGAGGCGACCGTCACCGACTTGCCGACCACGGCGGTGGCCTGGATGACCTCGCTGCCCTGCGTCGCCTGGATCAGCTGCGTCAGGTTGCTGTTGGTGCTGATCTGCTGCTCGACGCTGGTGAACTGCACCAGCTCGGTGGTGAACGTGTTGGTGTCCATCGGCGTGGTCGGGTCCTGGTTCTTCAACTGGGTCGTCAGCAGCGTCAGGAAATCGTTGAAGTTGTTCGACAGCTTCAGCAACGGGTTGGTCGCCGTGGTGGCGGTCGCGGCAGACGCCACGGCGCTGGAGGCGGCGGTGGAAAGTGCAGGTACGGTCATGACGGGGTTCCTTCAGGCTGTGATGTCGACGCCGGCGCGCAGCCAGCCCGACGATGAATTCGCGATGCCGGCGATGGGAATGGTCTGCGATGGGCGCTGACCCTGGCGGCCACCGGGCTGCCCGCCGAAGCCGCCGCCTGGGTTGGCGCCGCTCGACCCGCCGCCGCCGGCGCTGGCCGACGAGCCGCCGGCCGGGCTGGGTTCGGGGGTGGCAAGCGTCACCGTCACGGTGCGTCCCTCCTGCGGCAGGCCGGCGGCGTCGAGCGCGCGTTGCAGCTGCGGCTGATCGCTCAGCAGCAGTCGCAGCGTTTCGGGACGCTCGACGGTGACCTGCACCGAGGCCGTGCCGCTGTCGCCACGATCGATGCGGATAGCGACGGAGCCGAGTTCCAGCGGGTCGAGGCGCACGGTGATGTGGTTCGACCCGGCGGACCGACCGATCTGGACCAAAGCCGGCGCGAGCTGCGCGGCTGGTCCTGCGGCCGGCAAGCCACCCGACGCGGCGGGCTTCACGGCGGTCGGCGGAACCGCGGACGCTACCCCCGCCGTTCCAGCAAGCAAGGCGCCGTTCACCGGCATATCCATCGGCAGCGTCACCAAGGCCTGGACGGCGGCATCCGCCACCGGCACCATGAACGAGCCGGTGGCTGGTGCGACAGAGGGTGCTGCGCCAAGGTCAGGCGCCACCTTGCCGGCCTCCGGACCGATCGCCGCCGTCACGCTGGCCGGCGCACCATGTGGGCTGGCCGCAGCCTGACCGTGTTCCGCTGCCACGTTCACCGATGCCGCCGACCCGAGCCTGACCGGAGGCGGCGGTTGCGGGACCACGGTGCCTGCCGCCAGCAGCGCGAGCGGCGGCGTCGTGTCCGGATCGGGCTGCGCGGCGTGTTTGACCGTGCTGGGCGCGGCCTTGCCTGCCGCCTTCCCGGCAGGTGCCGCCTGCGCGGGACGCTGTGGCGCAGCATCCTGGATGTCCGGAGCGGCCGTGGCATTTGCGGCCATCGCCGGAACCATCGCGGGCAATGCCGGGACCGTCACCGGATCGGCCGCAGGCGCCGGATCGGTGGACAGGCGGTCAACGGGCGCGGCGATGACTGGATCAGCCCCCGTGGACGGCGTGACCGCGGCCTTGGCTGATACGGCGCCTGCGACGGCGGTGGCGGCCATCGCGCCCGCCTTCGACAATTCCACCGCCTTCGGCGATTCCTCCGTCTTCGGCGATTCCCCTGTCTTCGGCAATCCCGAGAGAACCTGCGCAAAGCTGGCGCCCGTGGTTGACAAACCCCGCGACGGCGCTCCGGTCCCGAGGGTGACCGCATTGGTTGCGCTGCTACTGATGACGCGATCGGATGATGGAACGGGCGTGTTCATGGTCGGCTGCTAGGCAAGCGCCGTGCCGCGGCAGAAGGCGCCGGGAAATCACGAAACGACTCGTCAGGCGGCAGGATTTGCCTACGCGATCCTGCCGCCGGGCGGCTTTGGCCGACCCTCGCAAGGCGGCTGCGCAAGGCTTTCCGCCACATCCGGCGTGGCACGGTTCATGCGCTACCTTGGCGGAACATATTGGAGGCACTTGCCATGGCGTCGCTATTTGGAGCACTCGATACGGCCGTCAGCGGCCTGACCGCACAGTCCGCCGCTTTCAGCACCATCAGCGACAACATCGCCAACAGCCAGACCACCGGCTTCAAGGCCGCGAACACGACCTTCTCCGACTACCTCACCACCAGCACCGCCGCCACCAACGACAGCGGCTTCGTCAGCGCGCGGCCGGAGTACGAGAACACCGGCCAGGGCACCATCGCCGCCTCCACCAACGCCACGGCGCTGGCGATCTCCGGCAGCGGCTTCTTCCAGGTGAACCACGAGACCATCGACGCCACCGGCGCCAGCGTCCTTGGCGCCCAGACCCAGTACACCCGGGACGGCAACTTCAAGCTGGACAGCAACGGCTACCTGGTCAACGATTCCAGCGAGGCGCTGAACGGCTGGTCCGTCAATCCGACCACCGGCATCGCCAACCAGAACACGGCGATGCCGATCAAGGTCAATCAAAGCCCGCTGCCGCCGACGGCGACCGCCACCGTGACCTTGGCCGCGAACCTGCCGGCATCGCCCGCCAGCACCGCGCCGATCTCCTCCCAGGTCAACGTCTATGACGCCAAGGGAACCCTGCACAGCGTCGGCCTGCAATGGACGCAGAACTCGGCCGACACCTGGACGGTCGCGATCAGCGCCCCCGACGCCGCCACGACCGCCCTGGGCAGCGCGCAGGTGACGTTCGGCGCTGCCTCCGGCAACGCCGTCGCGGCGGGGACCGTCGGCAGCATCTCCGGCGACACCGGCACCGTGACCAGCACCGCCTACTCGGCCACCGGCCCGGCGACCCTGAACTTCACCGCGGATTTCGGCAGCGGCGCGCAGCCCGTCACCCTCAACCTGGGCGCCTACGGCGCTTCCAAGGGGCTGACGCAGTATGCCGGCACCACCTACACCCTCAACGGCCTGACCCAGGACGGCGTGGCGCCGGCCGCGTTCAGCGGCGTCACGGTCCAGCCCAGCGGCGACGTGGTGGCCAACTACGCCAACGGCGCGACGAAGATCGTGGCCCAGGTGCCGTTGACGAAGTTCGCCAACCCCGACGCGCTGCAACGCCAGGACGGCCAGGGCTTCACCGCCACCACGGCGTCGGGGGCCGGCCTGGTCGAGGCGGCCGGGAGCGGCGGCGTCGGAACCCTGGTCGCAAGCGCCACCGAGGGCTCCACCGTCGATATCGCTACCGAGTTCACCAAGCTGATCGTGGCGCAGCAGGCCTACTCCGCCAACTCCAAGGTCGTCACGACCGCCGAGCAGCTGTTGCAGACCACGCTCAACATGAAGACCTGAGCCCGGCGCCATGACCATCGGCAGCACCCTCTCGAACGCGGCGAGCGGCCTGAGCAGCATCGCCCAGCAACTGGCGGTGGTGTCGCAGAACGTCGCCAACGCCGGGTCGGCGGGCTATGCGCGCGAGACGGTCGCGACCAGCGCCCTGACGGCGGGGGGCGCTGGGTTCGGCGTGCTGACGGGGCCGGCCACCCGCACGGTGGACCAGGCGCTGCAGACGGCGCTGTTCCAGCAGTACGGCGACGTGGCGGGGCAGCAGGCGACGAAGACGGCGCTGGCCGCGATCGACGCCACCCAGGGCACGACGGCGGCGGGCAACGACCTCGCCAGCCAGTTAGGCGCGCTCGCGAACGCCTTCACCACCCTGAATGCCGCACCGGACAACCAGGCCCAGCAGATCGCCACGGTGGACGCCGCCAAGACGCTCGCCGCCGGGATCAACACGCTGGGCAACGCCTACCAGACCGGCCGGCAGACGTCGCAGAACGCCGTGGTGTCGGACGTGGCGGCGTTGAACGCGGCATTGCAGGCCATCGGCACGGTGTCGGCGCAGATCGTCACGGCAAGATCCGCCGGGCAGAGCACCGCCGACCTCGAAAGCCAGCGCGATGCGCAGGAGCAGGTCGCGGCGCAACTGGCGGGCATCCGCTTCCTGCCGCAAAGCACGGGTGCCGTGCTCGCGGTCGCCGGCACGGGGTCGCTGGTCAACCTGGCCAGCACGACAGGGCCATTCGCGATCACGGCGGCGACAATGGGGGCGAGCGCCGCCGGCCCGGCGCTCACCTTGTCGGGCATGAACGTGACGGCGCAGATCACCGGCGGCAGCATCGGCGCCAACCTGCAGCTGCGCGACACCACCTTGCCGTTGGCGCAGGCGGGGATCGACCTGTTCGCCAAAACGCTCGCCAACCGGTTCGACGACCAGGGCCTGCGCCTGTTCACCAACCCGGCGGGCCAGCCGCCCTCGCCGACTGGCGCTCCGGCGGCGGCGGCCGATGTCGGGTTCGCCCTCGTCATGCAGGTCAACCCTGCCGTGACAGCGAAACCATCGAGCGTGCGCGACGGCACGGCCGTTTCCAGCGGCGGCCAGGCCGTCAACCCGGCTACAGGGCCGGCGGGCTACACGGCGCTGATCAACCGGGTGACGGCCGGCACGTTCGGCGTGCAGGCGCCGCCGGCCACGGCAGGGCTTGGCGCCGCGGGCACCTTGTTGCTGCCCTACCAGCCATCGTCGACGCTCGCCGGGTTCGCGGCCAACATGCTGGCGACGCAATCGCAGGCCAGCAGCGACGCGACCGACGCCCTGGCCACGGGGCAGGCGCTGCAGACGACGCTGCAGGCCAAGGTGCAGGACAGCTCCGGCGTTTCGGTCGATGCCGAGCTTTCGAACATGATCACCCTACAGAACGCCTATGGCGCCAACGCGAAGGTCATCACCGCCGTGCAATCCATGTGGACGCAGCTGCTGAACTCGATCACGGCATGATCAGCTCCGATTACGGCACGCTCGGACTGCTGATTTCCGACAGCGGCAACGTCAAGGCGAAGTTTTACCAGCTGACGGCACAGGCGTCGAGCGGCAACGTCTCCGACAGCTACGGCGGCTATTCCGGCGCCGCGGCGCAGACGGCGTTCGACCTCCAGCCGCAGATCGCCCACTCGACGGCGCTGTCGAGCAACATCGACGCGGCGAGCGGCCGGGCCACCGTGACGCAGACCGTGATGACGCAGCTGCAGTCGATCGCGTCGACGTTCTATGCGCAGGTGCAGAGCCTCGGCACGCTGGGCAGCACCTCGGTGGGCACCGTCGCGGCGCAGGCGCAGGCGGCGCTGCAACAGGCGGCGGCGCTGCTGAACACCAAGGACGGCAGCGTCTACGTGTTCGGCGGCAACGACACGGCGACGGCGCCGATCCCGACCGCCGCCACGATCACCAGCTCGCCCTACTTCCTGACGATCCAGACGGCGGTCCAAGGCCTCGCGGTCAACGGCGCTGCCGCCACCGTGGCGAGCACGCTGGCGACGGCGACGGCGACGGCGGGCGTCACCCCGTTCGCCGCCGACCTCAAGCCGTTCCCGGCGACGGCGCCGACGGTGCAGACGAGCGACCAGGGTGCATCGAGCACGGTCGGGCTGCTGGCCAACCAGAACACGCTGACGCCGCCGTTGACCGGCGCGTCCACCACGGGGTCCTACATGCGCGATCTGCTGCGCAGCCTGGCCACGCTCGGCTCGCTGACCGGGGGGCAGGCGACCGATCCCGGGTTTGCGGCGGTGCTCGCGGACACGCAGCAAAGCCTGCAAGGCGTGGTCGCCGGCATGGCTGCGGACTCCGGCGCGCTGGGCGCCGAGCAGGCGCAGCTGAAGACGCAGAAGACCCAGCTGACCGACACGTCGGCCGCGTTGCAGACCCAGCTTGCCTCGGTGCAGCAGGTGGACATGGCCGCCACGATCAGCAGCCTGCAACAGGTGCAGACGCAGCTGACGGCGTCCTACAAGCTGATTTCGGAGGTGAAGGGCATGTCGTTGGTGAACTATATATGATCCAGGGCAGCCGGAGCCACCTGGCTAGGCGAACAGCGCGAGCGCCGAGTTGGCAGCGGCCGTGCCGCTTGTCGTCAGCGTCTGGCCGCCCAGGATGGCCAGCATCGCCTGGCCGGCATCGGCACCGCCCCCGAACAACGCCAACGTCCCGGTCGGGAGCGTCGCGGGTTGGCTGGCCTGCTTGTAGGCCAGGTACTGCTCAGCCGATTTCTGCACGTAGCCTGGATCCTTGAATTTCGCCAGGTCGACGTCCTTGGTCAGGATCCGCACCTGCTGATCGAAATTCAAGCCACCGAAAGCTGTCGGCAGGCCAAGGTTCGTCGTCACCACAGACAGCAAGGTCGGGTCCGACATCAACTGGTTGATGCTGGTCACGTTGGCGATCGAACGGGTGAAGTACAGCGCCTCGTGCATGCCGGGGTTCGCGGTGTCCTGAGCCTGCTCATATTGGTTGGTCTTGTACTCCGCGATCGCGGTTGCGACCCGGCTGACGTTCTGCAATGCCGGCGTCGTCGCTGCGGTGACTGCCGCTGCCACGGTGATCTTGTCGCCGACCGCCACTGCGGCCGCGCTCTTCTGCGTGAGGGTGACGTTGCCGTCGCCATCAACGGAGGCGATCGTGCCAAGCACGCTGGTCCCGTCCTTGACGACCTGCCCCGCCTGCAAGCCGGTCGCGGTCGGTCCCAGCGCAAGCACCTTGGCCTGGGTTGTCGTGGCCATGGTCGCAGCGACCTGAAAGCCGATGTTGCTGACGCTGGCGGCGGTGGCGGCGGCGAGCACCCCCGTCTTGATCAACGCGTCTGCACTGAGATAGTCGCCTTTGGCGACCGCGGCGGTCGCCGGCGCGGTCAACGTCACGTTGCCTAGGCTATCCACGGATTGAATGGTGCCCAGCGTGGTGGCGCCGTCATGCACGACCTGTCCGGCCTGCAACCCGACGCCGGCGGAGCCGAAGGCCAGCACCTGGTCCGACTTCGTGGTGGCGGCGGTCGCGACCGTCGTCGCGCCCGCCACGGTGGTGATAGTGGCGCTCGACGCGTTGGCAGCGGCGTTGATGCCCTGGCCGGTGATGGCGAGCGAGCCGTCGGCGTTTTGCGCAGCCCCAAAACCCACGCTGTGCAGCGATGCGAGCAGCGCGCTGACCTGACCCGTGGTGTCCGCGACCGCCGTGCCGGCGAGGACGGCGACGCTGACCACGCTGGCCTGCTTTATCGCGTTGCCGTTCGCATCGGCCGCCAGCGCCAGGGTGTATATCGCATCGCCCACCGAGTCCTTGGTGACCGTCACCGGGGGCGCCCCGGATGAGACGGTGACGGAACCGTCCGTGTTGATCGTGTATTTGGCGCCGTTGCCCGCCGCGGCCGCGAGAGCGCTTTGCACGCTCGCGTTGGCGGCGCCGTCATTCAGGACGAAGTCCCATTGCTTGCCGACGTTCTTCGACGTTTGCGCGCTGGGATCGTCACCGAACGCCGTGTTCTGCAGCGTGATGCTCGACGCGGCTGCCCCCTTGGTGGTGAGGGCCAACGTAGCCGGCGGTCCCAAGCCGACCACGACGGTGCTGACGTTGGCCATGAAGGCGCCGAACGCCTTGAAGTTGCCGTTGGCCGACGTCACCGCAAGCGAGGTCGCCGCTGTCGGATCCTGAGTCATCAGGGCCTTGAGAACGGCGGTCTGGTTTATGTCGGCCGACATGTTGAAGGCCTGCAGGACCACCGCGAGCGACTTGCGGTCGCCCAGCAGA
>CAXSFF010000104.1:0-7759 GCA_964236035.1 uncultured Acetobacteraceae bacterium | reverse complement strand
ATCGAGCTTCAACGGCGGTGGCTTGATCTCCACGGTCGGGCCGAGCGGCGACACGACTCCCACATCGGACGCACCGTTCAACGTCCACGACGGAAACGGCAAGACCGGCACCCTGTTCGGCCTCTACGTGCAGGACGAATACCGCGTCACGCCCAAGCTCACGGTCAACTACGGCCTGCGCTTCGACCAGGTGAACGAATTCACCAACGAGAACCAGGTCAGCCCGCGCATCAACGCGGTGTGGAGGCCGTTCGAGGGCACGACCGTGCACGGCGGCTACTCGCGGTACTTTACGCCGCCGCCGTTCGAGCTGGTGTCGGGCAACAGCGTCGCGCAGTTCAACGGCACCTCGGCCGCGTCGGCCGTGATGCGGGACGACACCGTGAAGGCCGAGCGCGACAACTACTTCGATGCCGGGGTCGACCAGGTCGTCCTGCCCGGCCTGCGCGTCGGCGCGGACGCCTACTACAAGGCCGCCCGCAACCTGATCGACGAGGGGCAGTTCGGCGCGCCGATCATCCTGACCGCCTTCAACTACCGCAAGGGCCAGGTGGACGGGTTGGAGTTGAGCACGTCCTACGACCGGGGACCGATGTCGCTGTACGCCAACTACGCCTACTCCCGCGCCATCGGCAAGGACATCGACACCGCGCAGTTCAACTTCAGCACGGCGGACCTGCAATACATCCAGAGCCGGTGGATCCACCTCGACCACGACCAGCGCCACACCGCTTCCGCCGGCGCAGCCTACACGCTGTTCGAGGGCACCAACCACCCGGCCCGGCTGTCGGCCGACATGATCTTCGGCAGCGGGTTGCGCGCTGGCTACGTGACGGCGACCGAGAGCATCCCGAATGGCAAGGCGCTGCCGGGCTACCACACCTTCAACCTGTCGGCGGTGCAGACCATCAGGACCGGCACTGTCCGGCAAACCCAGCTTCGCCTCGACGTGATCAACCTGCTGGACCAGACCTATGAAATCCGCAACGGGACGGGCGTCGGCGTGGGCGCGCCGCAATTCGGGCTCCGGCGCACGATCCTCGCCGGCATCGCGCAGAAGTTCTAGGGTTTGACGCCGACCCGTGAGCCGCCGGCCTGGGGCATGGTCGCCGAGAAGAGGCGAGCGTTGCGGCAGGCGAGCCCCGGCGGCCTGGTCCGGCGCAGCACATGCGTCGCCGTCGTCCTGGTGGCGCATGGCGGCCTGCTCTGGGCGCTTTCGCTGCGGCGGATCGACCCGGCGTCGCCATCCGCATCTGCGCCGATCGAGCTGGACCTGTCGCCGATGCCGGAGCCGGCCTCGCTGGCGACCGACGCAGCCCCCGCGCCAGCAACGCTGCCGACCTCACCGCCTGCCGTGCCAGAGCCTGCCGTGCCAGAACACGGCCCACCGCCGGCCAATGCGATGCCAGCGCCGGCCATGCCGCCGGCTGCCGCGCCACCGGAGCCGGCCCCTGCGCCAGCTGCTCCCGCCACGACCGCGACCGTCCCCAAGCCCGCCACACGGCCAGCGCCATGGCCCACAAAGCAGGCGCCGGCAATCGCATCGCATCGGCCGCAAGCCTCGGCGCCACCAGCTCCCGCGGCGGCTGCCGCCGCGCTTGCCGCGCCACCGGCTGCCGCGCCAAGCCCGCCGGCGGCGCAGGGCGACGCCAACGCGGTCCCGGCTTGGCAGGGGCGCCTGGCCGGTCAGCTGCAGCGCGCCAAGCGCTACCCCGACATCGCGCGGGCGGCGGGGGAGGAAGGGTCCGCCACCGTCAGCTTCACCCTCGACCGCGACGGACAGGTGCTGGCGGCGCGCCTGGTCCGCAGCTCCGGCTCGCCGGCGCTGGACGAGGAGGCGGTGGCGCTGGTGCATCGGGCGGAACCGCTGCTGCCGCCGCCCGCCGAGCTGGCCGGGCGCACCATCACCCTGACCGTGCCGATCCGCTTCACGCTGCGCTAGCGCCTAGCTCCGGTGATCGAGGCCGATGTCCAACACCGCCACGCTGTGGGTCAGCCAGCCGATGGAGACCAAGTCCACCCCCGTCGCCGCGAACGCCGGCGCCGTCTGCGGCGTGATCCGGCCAGACGCCTCCGTGACCGCACGCCCGGCGACCAACGCCACCGCCCGCCGCAGCATCGGCACGTCCATGTTGTCGAGCAGCACGGCGTCGACGCCGACCGCCATCGCCTGCTCCAACTGCTCCAGCGTGTCGACCTCCAGCTCGATCTTGACCAGGTGGCCGACGTGCTCGCGCGCGCGCGCGACGGCGGTGGCGACGCTGCCGGCGATGGCGACGTGGTTGTCCTTGATCAGCACGGCGTCGTCCAGGCCGAAGCGGTGGTTGCTGCCGCCGCCCGCGCGGACGGCGTATTTCTGCACTGCGCGCAGGCCCGGCATCGTCTTGCGGGTGCAGGTCACCCGGGTCTTCGCGCCGGCCAGCGCGTCCACCACCGACGCCGTCGCCGAGGCGATGCCGCTCAGGTGGCACAGGAAGTTCAGCGCCACCCGCTCCGCCGTCAGGATGCCCGCCGCGGAGCCGCTCACCGTGGCGATGACGTCGCCCGCCGCAAGCCTGGCGCCGTCCGGCTTGTGGACGGACATCTCGATCGCCGGGTCGAGCAGCCGGAAGGCCAGCGCCGCCAGGTCCAGCCCGGCGACCACGCCCGGCTGCCGCGCGACCAGGGCGGTCGCCGTGTGCATCCCGCGCGGCACGATGGCGTCCGTGGTGAGGTCGCCGGCGCGGCCAAGGTCCTCGAGCAGCGCGGCACGCACCAGCGGTTCCAACATGACGGTCGGCAACGGGCAAAGCGGCATGGCGCAGGCGCTCCTGGCAAAGACGGCGACGGCATAGCAGTAGCCACGGCGCACCTCCGCCTGCAATGCTGCCGCCGACAGCAGGAGAGCGCCATGGCATCGTTGTTCGACACCATCGAAACCTCGGTTATGGCGTGGAGCGGCATCGTCCCGCCCAACGACCCGGCGCGTCGCATGGCCGCCGACCTGGCGAGCACGATCGCCACGTTCGAGGCGTTGCGCGGCGGGTTGAACTTCGAGGACGAGCCGTCCAGCTTCGAGGCGGCGTTGCAGGCGACCAAGGAAATCCCGGCGTGAGCAGCCTGGCCGACCTCACCCTGGTCGAAGCCGCCGACGCGATCCGCCGAGGCGAGGCCACGTCGATGGCGCTGCTACAGGACTGCCTCGCCAACCTCGACGCCGGCGAGGCGAAGCTCAACGCCGCCATCTGGGTCGACCGCGAGCAGGCGATGCGCGACGCCCAGGCCGCCGACGACGCGGTTGCCGCCGGGGAACCGCTGGGCAAGCTGCACGGCCTGCCGCTGGCGCACAAGGACATGTTCTACCAGGCCGGCCGCCGCTGCACCTGCGGCTCGCTGATCCGGCGGGACTTCGTGCCGGACGTGACGGCGACGGTGATCGAGCGCATGGCGGCGGCGGGGGCGTATGCCTATGCCGGGCTCAACATGGCGGAGTTTGCGCAGAACCCGACCGGGCACAACGCGCATTACGGCGACTGCCACAACCCCTGGAACCTGCCGTACATCACTGGCGGCTCCTCCAGCGGCTCGGGCGTCGCCGTGGCGGCGCGCTATACGGGCGCGGCGCTGGGGTCGGACACCGGCGGCTCGATCCGCATGCCGGCGTCGGCAGGCGGTGTCACGGGGCTGAAGCCGACGCAGACCCGGGTGAGCCGGTTCGGGGTGATGCCGCTGTCGTTCTCCGCCGACAACGTGGGCCCGCTGGCGCGCACGGCGCGGGACTGCGCGCGGGTGCTGTCGGTGATCGCCGGCCACGACCCGCGCGACCCGACCAGCGCCGCCGAGTCCGTGCCGGACTACGAGGCCACCCTGGACGGCGACCTGCGCGGGCTGCGCATCGGCGTGCCGACCAACTACTTCGGCGACGGCGCCGACGCCTCCGTGCTGGATGCGGTCGAGGCGGCGCTCGCCGTGCTGGCGGCGCGCGGCGCCAGCGTGACGCGGTTGGCGGTGCCGATGATGGACGCCGTGGCGACGTACTCCGGCATGGTGTCGCGGGTGGAGGGGGCGGCGATCCATGCGCAATGGATGCGCGCGCGCCCCGCCGACTACGCCGTGCATCTCAGCGCGCGGCTGTATGGCGGCAGCGCCATCCCGGCGACGTACTACGTGGAGGCGCTCAGCCGCCGCGGCCCCGTGCTGATGGCGTTCGCGCGGGAGGTGTTCGGCGCGGTGGACGTGCTGGTCACGCCGACCCTGCGCATGGTGCTGCCGACCCTCGCCGCCACCGACGTCGACCACGGCCCGGCGGGCACGGAGCACGTGTTCGCCGCATTGACCGCCAACACGCGGCCGTTCAACTACCTGGGCCTGCCGGTGATCAGCGTGCCCTGCGGGTTCGACCCGAACGGTTGCCCAATCGGGCTGCAAATCGCCGGACGGCCGTTCGCGGAGGCCCGTCTGCTGCGGGTGGCGGACGCCTACCAGCGCGACACCGACTGGCACGCAAGGCGGCCTTCGGTGTAGCGCGGGCATTGTCGGACAGGCGTCACTGCGAGCCGCGGCTTGGCGGTGTGGCGATCCAGGAGCGACACGGCGAATCTAAGCCGCGCGGCGGCAGTGTCTCGGTTTGAGGTCCAGGCCTGATCCGCCACCCTTGGCGGACCTTCTGAAACCAGGACGCAAGACTGCCGTCCAAGTTTGGTGGGAAGCGGACATTCGGTCGTAACTTTTGGAGCGCGTGGGGCACTGATGCCGGACGCCGTATGGGCTCTGCCGGAGGTCTTGAGTTTCGCACACAGGGTTGTCCGGTGAATGTCCTAGTCCGGCTTATTGATATCAGCGGTTGGCGGCTGATAGCCGGAGCAAGGGATTGAGCTAGATGTTGGCGTAGCAGCGTGGGCCATGAGGGCCCACTGGAACCTTGGTTCTATCTGGTCTTGACAGGTTCCATGTCCCCATGGAACATATGGTAACACTGGCCGGAGCGAGTCGATTGAACCCTAAGATCGAAGAACCGCCGGTCGCGCTGAAGCTGCGTGTCCCTCAGTCGCTAGCCGACAGGATCAATGTGTTCCGACATCAAAACATGATCGATACACGTTCGGAGGCTATAGTTGTTCTTCTTGAAAAGGCTCTTGCGGACGAAGAAAAATCTTCAGGTCATCGGAAAAAGTGACATGCAAAAGCTAGACCCTAAAACACGTGCTGAGATCATTGTTGCTGTTCTTGGCACTTTGACGGCGATGTTCTACGCCATGCCCGCAATCATAATTCTATTTCGCCATTGAAGCCGAGGCCAGTTCATACTGGCAATTATGCTACCAAACCCATGCTGTAAAGGCGCTTTCACGCGCGCGAGGGAGATGGGCTATGACGGTTGAGCTGGACAAGTTGCGCCATGAGACGGCGATGAAGATCATCGCCCTGAGTGATCGCTCCGAGGTCAGCATTTCTGCTATCGAGCGCATCCTACGAGATCACGACGCGACGGTGCAGGCTTGGCAAGATGCCGCCAATTGGCCCAACAATTCCGACAAACTTGACGAATTTGCACAGTGGCTAGGTTGCGGTAGGACAATAGAAGTCAATCAAAGAGGAAATTATGTAATTCCTTCAAATGTTCCTAAATGGACCGGTTGCTATCACCTGATTTTAGATGATGGTTTTGAGTATATTGGGGAAGGATTTAGCCTAAACCGTCGAATAAATGAATATCTTGACCGGGCAAGCTCTGCTGGTGACCGTGCAATGCGAGATCGCATTAAAGCGGCTGGTGGGATGAAAATCTTCGTCAGTGTTCAAACGAATACGAAGCAACTGTTCTCAAGCTACAAAGAACATGAAACAGCATTTCCGGGTGCAAAAGCGGCTCGCCGGCTATTTGAGGCAAAGTTTGAAGCAGAGGCACGGGAGCTTGGAGCTTATACGTTAAACTCTAGTGGTGAGCGGAGACAATAACTCCTAGTTTTCATAACGCCTGATAAGTGGCCAGCAGTCAGACCGCTGATGTCCGCTTCGGGATCGAAAGCAGACGAACAGACCAGCCGGATTTAAATCGAGACACCACCCGCGCGGTCCCTGGATTGCCACGTCGCAATGATGGCTGAGACTGATTATCGCCCAGCCATCCGTGGCGCCTGGTCCGTCACACGCGGCTGCGCGGCGGGCGGGCGGGTTGCGCCGTGCGCCCGACTGGCGGCTTCCACTCGCCGCGCTGGCGGGCGGCCCAGGCGTAGCGGGCATCCTCCTCAAGCAGATGCAGGTGCTCTGCGAGCCGGTTGCGCTCCAGCCAGCCGGCCGCCGCCTCCAGCTCCGCCAGCGTCATCGCGGCACGGCTCTTGTTGCCGGTGACGCGCTTCAGCACGGCGTTGTAGCGGTGGTACAGCCCCGGCCCGGCGACGCCGCCGCGCAGCCCGGCATGCCCTGCCTCGTCCTCGACCGCCTGCGCCGCCACCATCTCGCCCAACCGCGCCCGCAGCCGGCGTTCGGCGGTGGACGGCGCCTCCAGCAACTCCGCCTGCGCCGCCTCCTGCTCCGGACGGTGCATGGCAAGCTCCGGCCCTGGCCGCAGCGTGCTGTAGCGCAGCGTCAGCGCGTTGGAGGCAAGCGGCGTGATGCCGTCCTTGGCGGGCGGCAACTGGTCCAGCAACCAGTCCGGCAGCTCGCGCTGCGCCGGGCCGGGCTTGGGACGCCGCGCCAGAGTGCCCTGCTCCGTCTCCATGCGGCGGCGGAACTGCGCGAACAGCGGGTCGTCGGGATGGAACACCAGGGCGCGCTGGCTGTCATACGGCCCGGCGTGCGGGTCGACCCGAGTGGCGCGCGCCACCATCTGCTCCAGCCAGGGGCGCGAGCGGATGTGGGTCAGCGCCGCCACCACGGCGACCTCGGGCACGTCCAGCCCCTCGTAGGCCATCGCCACCGTGATCAGGATCGACGGCTCCGGCTGCAGCCGGAACGCGGCCAGCGCCTCATGCGCGCGCGGCATGTCGGAGGTGGCGAGCTGCGCCACCGTCTCCGCCTGCGGGCCAGGCACCCAGCCGCGCACCACCGCCAGGTAGTGGCGCGCCATGGTCTGGTCCGGCGCCACCACCAATAGCTTGCCCAGGCCGCGCGCCGCCTCCCCCGCCGCCAGGCCGCGCTGCCGCCGGCGCTGGGCGCGCAGGGTGCGGATGGCCAGGAACGCCTCCCGCAGCAGCGCCTCGGCGAAGCCAGTGCGCAGCGCGGTGAACAGCGCCGGCCGGGTGGTCTCCTCCGGGTGCCCGGCGGCCAGGCGGTGCGGGCCGACATCGGCGCCGGACTCGTCGCGCCAGCTCGCCTCCCCGTCCAGCGCTCCGAACGTCACCGGCAGCACGGCGCGCTCGCTCAGCGCCTGGGCTCGCGAGTAGCCGACCACCGCCCAGCCCGGCGCGTCGAGCGCCACCTCCCGCGTGCGGACGCGCGGGCCGCGGCGGTACGGCAGCCACAGGATGCCCTTGCCGTCGGCGCGCTCCAGCGTGCCGGACAGCAGCAGGCGCACGGCGGCGCACTCGAACAGCGGCGCGATGGCGCGCGACCAGGCGCTGGCCGGGTCGTCGTCGGTGTCCGTACGCTGCGCCGCCGTGTCGGGGTCGGTGTCAGCCAGCGCCGGCAAGTGGTGCACCTCGTCGACCACCAATAGCGTGCGATGGCGGCGGAACTCGGCCAGGTGCAGCGCGGGTGCCGCGGCGACCGCCTGGTAGGTGGTGATGTAGCCGGCCAGCCCGCGCGAGGGGTCGGGCGCGTTGTCGGCGGCGCGCACGGC
>CAXSFF010000103.1:0-7845 GCA_964236035.1 uncultured Acetobacteraceae bacterium | reverse complement strand
GCCCGCGATCGCAGCCAGGGCGGTCCTTCGGCGCATGGTCGGTTCTCCAGATGCAGGCCTATATTGAGACGCCGAAACAACAAATCCGCAAGCCCGTGCCGTGCTGCGCTGAGGGATGATTGGTCAATCGGGCCTTGCTCGGAGATGAGGATGTTCAGAGAACGCCATTGCTGGCGCTCGCGCGGAGATCCGCCATGAGCTCCAAGTCGCCATAGCGGGCCGAGGAGAGGGCTGCTCCGTAGGCCGGGCGTTCGGCCTCGGTGACCCAGGCCGCGCAAAGCGCGCCGGTGGCCGTCGCCGCCATGGTGCCGAAGCCGGAGAGTGCGCCCGCCATGAAGGCGCCTGGCGTCTGCATTGGTCCGATCAGCGGCCAGTTTTCGTCCGTCATGGTGTAGTAGCCACCATAGTGACGGGCTCCCCTGGGCAGGTGTCCCAGGTAGCGGCCAAGGGCTGGGCTCAGGCGGCTGGCGGCACGCAGCACGACGTCCGGGAAGTTCGGATCGATCGGCGCCTCAATGGTCGGGTCGCTCGGCACGTCGTTGTAGGCCCAGCCTAGCTTGATCCAGCGTCCAGCCTCACCGCCTTCCGGCCGTCGGTGGATGCCGCCGGGCATAGGTTGCAGCAATCTCGTACCTTCGGCATCGGACGCCAGGATCGCGCGCTCCTCCTCCGTCCAACCCAGCTCTTGCCTATCTAGGTCGATAGTGAAAGGCAGGGTCCGCGGGAGCGCACCCATCCGGTCCTCGAAAGCAATCTTTTGCTGGAACACGCAACGCACGGGTAGGGTCTCGCCCAACATCGCGGCGATGTGGCCGAAAAACGGTCCCGCCGCGTTCACCACCCTGTCGGCACCGAGCACGCTGGCGCCATCCGCACCCTGCAGGTGCAGTGCGAAGCTCGCGCGCTGCTTGATCCCTATGACGGCTGCCCGGCGCAATCGGACGCCGGCATCCCAGATACGCTCCAGCATGAGCTGCCCGAGTTGCTGTCCGCTGATGTCGCCGGCCCGGCGTATGTGCACGATCGTCTCGATGTCGGGTGCAAGACTCGGGAAGCGGGCTTGCACGAGGGCGCCCCCCGCGAGCACGTCCACACCGTCGGGCGCCGTTCCCCAGTTGCTGTCATCGGCAGGTTGATAGCGGGGGGCGGTGCCCGGCCATCGCCGTAAGCGCGATGCAACTCGGCGATCAGGTCGTCGGGGGTACGACGCCTGGTGGCCAGGACGTAACCGCGCCGGGTCATGTTGATGCGGTTTCCGCTTTGGCGCGCAATGTCCTCCAACAGGTCGGTCGCATCGTCCGTAAAGGCGGTCATCACCGGATGCGGCCACCAGTTGCGGTAGTTCTCGCCGGACTGCGCGGACGTCATCGCCATCGGATCCGCCGAGTCGATCAGCACGATACGGGTGATGCCGTGGTTTATGACGAGATAATAGGCTACCGCGATACCGATGCTGCCGGCACCGATCACGGCGATATCGGTGCTGTCGCTGACCTGCATGGCGGTATCCTTCAAAGAGGCAAGCTGGGCACGCTTGTTGCATCAGCGAAGCCATGCCTGTTGCTCGCCGCAAGATGCACCTCGTCGCCTACCTGAAAACCGGTCCAACCGCTAGCTATGCCAGTGCCTGGCGCCACCCCACCGCGTCGCTGCACGACATCTGGGATGCGGAGCGCTACGAGGACGTCGCGCGGCTGCTGGAGGAAGCCCGGTTCGACGCCCTGTTCTTCGCCGACGGCCTCGGGCTGCCCGACCTGTATAAGAAATCATTCGCGGACTACGTGGGCCGCGGCGGGCAGATGAGCCTGATCGACCCGATGATCGTCCTGCCGCTGATGGCGCGCGCCACGAGGCACCTGGGCCTGGCCAGCACCATCTCCACCACCTTCAACCAACCCTATCACATCGCCCGCTCCCTCGGCTCGCTGGACCTGCTGAGCAAGGGCCGTGCCGCCTGGAATGTCGTCACCTCCGCCACCGACTTCGAGGCGCGCAACGTCGGCATGGCGGGCGTGCCTCCGAAGGACGAGCGCTACGACCGCGCCGACGACGTGCTGGAGGCCTGCTTCGCGCTGTGGGACTGCTGGGACCCGGATGCGCTGGTGATGGACAAGGCGTCTGGCGTGTTCGCCGACGCCACGAAGATCCGCTACGCCGACCATGAGGGTCCCTACGTCTCTGTGCGCGGCCCGCTGTCGATCCCGCGCAGCCCGCAGGGGCGGCCCGTTATCCTGCAGGCCGGTTCCTCCCCCCGCGGGCGGGAGTGTGCGGTGCGCTGGGCCGACGTGATCTTCTGCACCCCGGCCACCAGGGCGGACGCGATCGACTTCCGCGAGGACATCCACGACCGCCTGCGCGTGGTGGGGCGTGACCCCTCGGAGATCCGCGTGCTGCCGACGCTCTCCGTGGTGATCGGCGAGACGGAGTCGATCGCGCGGGAGAAGGCGGCCTTCTTCAACAGCCTGATCGACCCGGAGCTGGTGCTCGCCTCCTCCTCCTCCCTGCTGGGCGTGGACCTCAGCCGGGTGGAAACGGCGGAGCAGGCGGAGGCGGAGGCGGGCAACCAGGGCATCGCCGGGTCACGCGACCGGATGAGCCAGGTGGCGCGCGCACAGGGCATCAGCTTCGCCGCCGCCATCCGCAAGCCGCGCGGCCTGCTGGCCGGCACCGCGTCGCAGATCGCGGACGTGATGGAGGACTGGTTCGTGGGAGGTGCCTGTGACGGCTTCGTACTGCCGCCCACCACCTTCCCGACCACCTACGAGGACTTCGCCCGCGGTGTCACGCCCGAGCTGCAGCGCCGGGACCTGCTGCGGCGCGAATACGCCGGCCGCACCCTGCGCGAGAACCTCGCCAACCCCGGATGAAAGGCACTGCCATGACACTTCGCCGCCGCACCCTGCTGGGCACAGCACTCGCAGCCTCAGCCATCCGCGTCGCCCATGCCGCATCGGGCAACGTGCTGCGCATCGGTATCGGGTCCTCGCTGAACGCGCTGGACCCGCTGCTGACCACGATCGGCGACGAATACATCTACGATTACCTGGTGTTCAACGGCCTCACCCGCATCCGCGAGGACCTGAAGCTGGAAGGCGACCTGGCGGAAAGCTGGACCGCCAGCGAGGACACCAGGACCTGGACCTTCAAGCTGCGGCAAGGCGTCAGGTTCCACAACGGCGCCGTGCTGGTCGCGGACGACGTGGTAGCCATGTTCCGCCGCCTGCTGGACCCGGCCGGCACCGCACCCTCGCGCAGCCAATATGACATGATCCAGGACGTCACCGCCCCCGACCCGGCCACCGTCGTGTTCACGCTGTCCATTCCGTATGGCGGGTTCGCCGACATCCTGGGGGACCGCCAGGTCAAGGTCACACCGCGCGGTATCGACGCCGCCAAGACGCCGATCGGCACCGGGCCGTTCAAGTTCGTCAGCTATACGCCGGGCGACCGCCTGGTGATGGTGAAGAACCCGGACTACTTCGAACTCGGCCTGCCGAAACTCGACGGCGTGGAGCTGCGCATCATCCCGGAGATGAGCGTGAAGCTGGCCGCTCTGCAGGCTGGCGACATCGACGTGGTGTGGGACCTGCCGCTGGACCAGGTGAACGCGCTGGCCGGCAACGCCGCCCTGCGCGTCGACAGTGTGCCCACCGCCTCCTGGGACGCGGCGATCATGAACAACCTGATCCCGCCCTTCAACGACAAGCGGGTGCGCCAGGCCTTCCACCTGGCCGTCGACAAGGCCGACGTGGTGGAGCTGACCCTGTTCGGCCAGGGCGTGGAAACCATCAGCCCGATCCCGCCCAGCCACCCGTTCTATGGCAAGGACGTTCCCATCCCGAAGGCAGACCCGGCGGCGGCGAAGAAGCTGCTGGCCGAGGCCGGCTACCCGCAGGGCGTGAAGGTCACCATCGTCGCCCCCGTGGGCAGGCCAGTGCGGGAGCGCCTGGCCGTCACGCTGCAGCAGCTGGCCAAGCCCGCGGGGTTCGACCTGCAGGTGCAGCGCGTGCCCTTCTCCAACTTCAGCGCCGAGGTCTCCGGCAAGGCGCCGCTGTATATCGACGGGTTCTTCGGCCGCCCCACCATCGACACCAGCGTCTACGCCTTCCTCCGCAGCAAGGGCAGTTGGAACGACCGGCTCTGGCACTACAGCAACCCCGACGTTGACAAGTCGCTGGATGCCGCCCGCCTTTCCGCCAATCCCGAGGTGCAGAAGAAGCAGTACGTGGCGTTCCAGTCCGCCCTGGTCGCCGACCCGGCCTCGTTCTTCGCCTATTCGCTGAACTTCGCCTGCGCCTACCGCAAGGGCGTGAACGTGCAGACCCATCCGCTGCGCTGGTTCGACCTGCGCAGCGCCACGCTGGGCTGACCCAATGGCCGGCTTCGTCCTCCAGCGCCTGCTGGGCGTGCTGGGTGTGATGCTCGGCATGTCGCTGCTCATCTTCGGGATCGTGCACCTGCTGCCGGGCAACGTCGCCTATGCGATCCTGGGCGCCTACGCCACGCCGGCCGCGGTGGCGACGCTGGAGGCCAGGCTCGGCCTGAACGACCCTCTGGCGGTGCAGTACTGGCGCTGGCTCTCGGGCATGCTGCGGGGCGATTTCGGGGAATCCGTGGTGATGTCGCGCCCGGCGGCCTCGCTGATCGGCGAGGCGCTGGGGCGTTCGGCGCTGCTGGCGGGGCCCGCGCTGGTGCTGGTGGCGCTGGGCGGCGTGGCGCTGGGGCTGCACGCCGCCACGCACAGGGGCAGCGTGTCGGACCACGTGCTGACCCTGGGGCAGTTCGTGCTGATCGCCATCCCCGAGTTCTTCTGGGCCATCGTTGCGGTTCTGCTGTTCGCCTCCGTGCTGCACTGGCTCCCAGCCACGGGCTACGCGCCGATGGCGGAGGCGGGTGTGCTGGGCTGGGCCTCGCACCTGGTGCTGCCGGTGGTGGTGCTGTCGCTGGGGCTTCTCGCGCATATCTCGCGCCTCACCCGCTCCTCCCTGCTGGACGTGCTGGCCTCCCGCTACGTGCTGGCGGCCCGGGCGCGGGGCCTGCCGGAGCGCCGGGTGTTGTGGCGCCACGTCGTGCCCAATGCGCTGATGCCGGCGATCACGGTGCTGGCGATCGATGCCGGGCTGCTGATCGGCGGGATCGTGGTGGTGGAGACAGTGTTCGCTTATCCCGGGCTGGGCCGGATGCTGGTCTTCGCCATCGATCACCATGATCTGCCGCTGCTGCAGGCGGGCATGATGGTGGTGACGGCGATTTATGCCATCGCCAACCTAGTCGCGGACCTGTCCTACGCCCTGCTGAACCCGCGCATTCGCGTGGCGGCGACCGCATGAGCGCGCTCGCGCTGCCCCGGTTCCGGCCGCCCTCCGTGCTGATGGTCGGTGGCGTCGTGCTGGCGCTGGTGGTGGCTGTCTGCCTGGTCGGCACCGTCTGGACGCCGTTCGATCCCACCGCCTTCTCCGTCCGCGCCCGGCTGCAGTCGCCCGGGCCGCTGCACCCCTTCGGCACCGACGAGTTCGGCCGTGACGTGCTCTCCCGCGTGCTGGCCGGCGGCTACCTGTCGCTCGCCACCGGGGCGGGTGCGATGGTCATCAGCCTGGTACTGGGCGTCCCGCTCGGCCTGCACGCGGCCTTCCACCGCGGCTGGACCGACCAGGCGATCATGCGCGGCGTGGACCTGCTGATCTCGCTGCCGCCGGTCCTGCTCGGCCTGCTTGTCTTGGCCGTGACCCCGCCCAGCATCCTCAAGACAATTGGCGTGGTCGGGCTGGTGTATGTGCCCATCCTGGTTCGGCTGACGCGCGCCGTCGCGCTCGGATTGCTGGAGGAGGAGTTCGTGCAGGCGGCGCGGGCGCGGGGCGAAGGAGCGCTGCCCATCCTATGGCACGAGGTGCTGCCCAACGCCTGGCCGCCCATCATCGTCGAGTGCGGCCTGCGCGTGACCTTCGCCATCCTGCTCGGCTCCGCCCTCTCCTTCCTCGGCCTGGGTCCGCAACCGCCCGCCAGTGAGTGGGGGCTGATGATCGCAGGCGGCCGGGACTTTCTGTCGCAGGCGCCCTGGGTCTGCCTTGCCCCCGGCCTGTGCCTCTGCCTGCTGCTGGTCAGCGTGAACCTGGTCGGCGAGGGCCTGCGCGAGCGGCTGGATCCGCATCATGCCGGCCGTCATGCCTGACGCCACATTCCGCAGTGGCCTGGTCGTCGAGGGGCTCTCGGTCCGATACCCGTCCCGCGCGGGACTGCTGCACGCGGTGCAGGACATTTCTCTGGCCGTCGCACCCGGCCACGTGCTCGGCCTGGTCGGTGAGTCCGGCTCCGGCAAGTCCACGGTCCTGCTGGCCTTGCTCGGCCTGCTTACCCCCGGCGCGGTCCAGGCCCACTGCCTGGGCTATGACGGGTATGACTTGGTGCGGGAGGCCCCGACGCTGCGCGGCCGGCGCATCGGCATGGTGTTTCAGGACACCGCCGCCGCTCTCAACCCGGCGCTCACCGTCGGCGCCCAGCTGACGGAGCCGATGCGCCTGCACCTGGGCAGCTCGCAGCAGGCTGCCTGGGCCCGCGGCACCGAACTGCTGGCCGAGACCGGCATCCCGCGCCCTGCCGAGATCATGCGCGCCTACCCGCACCAGCTCTCCGGCGGCATGAAGCAGCGCGTCGGCATCGCCGCCGCACTCTCCACCGAACCGGACCTGCTGCTGCTGGACGAGCCCACCACCGCGCTGGACGTGACCGTGGAGGCGCAAATCCTGGCGCTGCTGAGCGAGCTGCAGGCCCGGCGCGGCCTGTCGATGCTGCTGGTCAGCCACAACCTCGGCATCGTCGACCGTCTGTGCGACACCGTCTCCGTCCTCTACGCCGGACGCATCGCCGAGACGGGCCGGGCGGCGGACGTGCTGCACCGGCCGCGCCACCCCTACACCAAGGGCCTGCTGGCCGCCCTGCCCCGGCCCGACCGCCCGCATGCCGGACGCCTGGCCCCCATCCAGGGCGGCCTGCCGGACCTGACGATGCCCGATCTCGGCTGCAACTTCCGCCCGCGCTGCGCCTTCGCCGCCGCCGGCTGCGACCGGCCACAGCCCCTGTCGGGCACCCCCAATGCCGCCGCCTGCCATCGCGCGGAGGAGCTGGCGGGTGTCGAGTGGCCCGTGGAGGAGGCCGGGACGGCCGAGCCATCCGCCGCCGGCCCCACCCTGCTGGAGGCGAGGGACCTCACCGCCCGCTTCGACTCCGGCGGTCCGATCGCCCGGCGGCTGGGCCGCGGCCGCAGCGTGCTGGCGGTGGACGGCGTTTCGCTGCGGATCGACGCCGGGGAGGTGGTGGGCCTGGTCGGCGAGTCCGGCTGCGGCAAGTCCACGCTCGGCCGCCTGCTGCTGCGCCTGCTGCCCTCGCGCGGTGGGCAGATCCGTTTCGGCGACCAGCTGGTGGGTGACCGGCCTGATCCCGCCTTCCGCCGCCGGGCGCAGATCGTGTTCCAGAACCCCGACAGCTCGCTCAACCCGCGACAGACCGTGGGCGCCATCCTCGCCCGCCCTGTGCGCTGGTTTGGCACCGCGCCCGACATCGCCGCCGAGGTGGATCGGCTGCTTGACCTGGTGCACCTGCCGCGCCGCTATGCCAGCCGCTATCCGCACCAGCTCTCGGGCGGCGAGAAGCAGCGTGTCGGCATCGCCCGGGCGCTCGCCTCCCGGCCAGACTTCTTGGTCTGCGACGAGGCGGTTTCGGCGCTGGATGTCTCGGTGCAGGCGGCGGTGCTGAACCTGCTGCGCGACCTGCGCGACCAGCTGGGCGTCGCCTACCTGTTCATCAGCCACGATATCGGTGTCATCGCCCACATCGCCGATCGCATCGCCG
>CAXSFF010000102.1:0-7887 GCA_964236035.1 uncultured Acetobacteraceae bacterium | reverse complement strand
AATACATGCCGATCGCCACCAGGAAAGCCGCTGCGACATCAACCACGATCGGTCGCGGCAGCGTGAGCTTGAGCCGCGACAACACGAACACCACGGAGGTGATCAGCAACACGATGGAGAGCTGTCCGATCTCGACGCCGACGTTGAAGCCCACCAGCAGCTCCGCCAGGCGGTTCGGCGGAATCGGTTCGGCGAGGAGGTCGGCCGCGAAGCCGAAGCCGTGCACCAAGCCGAAGATGAGGGTTACCACGAGCCGGATGCGCGCGCCGTCGCGCAGGTTTGCCGAAAAGATCAGGTAGTTCGCCGCGAACAGCGCCGCGCCCACCAGCAGCAGGGGAGGCAACAAGCCCACCCCATACAGCCGCAGCGCGGCAGCCGCCAGCAAGGTCCCCCCTGTGCCAGCGGCCACCAGCACGGGACGGCGCGCCGCCACGGAAACGTTCTCCACGCCGATCAGGACGATGGTGAGCGCGATCAGCGCATCGATGAACTCCGCATGCGGGCGCAGCACGCCCGTGAAGGCAAGCGCCAAGGTGAGGCTGTGGCCCAAGGTGAAACCCGTCACCACGAAGGTGAGGTCACGCAGGCGACGCGAAATCAGCACCATCCCCAACAGAAACGACTGATGGTCGATTCCCGTGAAGATGTGCATCGTGCCCATCATCACATAGGTCAGGAAGCCGGCATTCTCCAGACCTTCGCCGTTTTGCCCCGCCACGGTGATGGCGTGGTCCTGGCTGGTGAGGACCTGTTCGACGAAGTCGCCCTTGCTGGTCTGCACCTGCGCCAGGTTCACATGGGTCGGCACTAGGTCAAAGAACGCGGCGGACTGCAGGACGACATCCTCGGCCGAGGCACAATCATAGAGGAACTCGAACCGCCGGTAACCGGACGCGGCGGCCACCGCGTGCGGCGCAACCGTCAGCAGGCAGGCGGTCCCTGCCGCCGTGACGCCCTCGCGGGAGGTCAGGTAGTCGATGATCTGGCCATCGTCGGGCGGTTCGCCGTGCTTGGAAAGGCGCAGCGCCTCAATGTTGGGCATTGTGAAGGTGAGGTGGACTGACCCGCCGTCCACCACCCAGCTCGAATGGGATTCGCTGCGCGTATGCGCGCAGGCAGGCGCAAAGCCGGCAAGCGCGAGGAGCGCCGCCAGAACCATGAGAAGGTGCCTCATCGCAGTTCCGCGGCCACCTTGACGTCGGCCCGCCGTTGCAGGAAGCGTTGGTTGCTCGACTGCAGCCGGGTCACCTTGTCGGCCAGGAAGTCGCGCAGCACGCGGTCGCGCGCGTCCTCGTAGCGCGCGGGCAGCGCTTGCCGGTTGCGCTGCATGACCAGGATGTGCATGCCGTCGGCCGCGCGGACCGGGTCGGAGACCTTGCCGTCGTTCATGGCGCGCGCCACCGCGAACAGGGCGTCGCCCAGATGGAGCTTGGCGGCGAAGTAGAACTCGGCGCCGTCGCCCACGCGCCCTGAGCTTTTCAGGTCCAGCGACGTGGGCAGGGCTTCGTTGCGCAAGGCCGCGACGATCGTGGCCGCCGCCTCTATGGTGACGCTCTGCGGCAGCAGGAAATCCTGCACCGTCATCTGTCCCTCGCCGGCGTAGCTGTCCTTGTGCGCATCGTACCAGGCGCGCAACTCCGCTTCTCCTGGGCGGGAGGTCATCGCTTCCTGCGTCACGGCCGCTTCAGCGCCGACCATCAGGGCTTGGCGCACGTCCGTGTCGTCGGTCGCTAGGCCCAGTTCGAGACCCCGCTGAACGTAAAGCTCCTCGCGGATCATGTCGTCCAGCGCCTTGCGCCTCTGGGCCGGCGTCGCCTCCGCGAGCGACACGTCATACAGCGCGCGGAGCTGGTCGATCAGGTCGGACATCAGGATCGGCACGTTGTTGACCGTGGCCGCATCCTCCGGCGGCACGACGAACGTGCGTGTTCCGTGGGCGGTGAACAAGCTGAAGCCCGCGATCGCCAGGCCTGCGACAGCACCGATGCCGCAGAACAGCAATGACCGGCGCGGGTCCGCCTGGTTCAGGTTCCAGAAGCTGGAACGGCCCTCGCCGGAGCGGGGTTTGGTCATGACTGCATCGCTCATCGGGCATCCGCATGTTGCGTGGCGAGGGGCTGGAGCGAGGCGACGTAGACGGCCACGTCGCGCAGGTCGGCCGCGTCCAACACCTTGTCGAAGGCGGGGCTGATGCCCGCGCGTCCGATTGACAAGGTGCGGTAGATGTCGTCGTGCGAACCATTGCCGTAAAGCCAGGCATGATCCACGAGCGACGGTGCTCCGATGGAGGAGTCGCCCTCGGCATTGCGGCCGTGGCAGTCATAGCAGCCCGCGCCGCCGCCGAACAGCGCGCCGCCCTCCCCGGCCGCGGCCGGATCGGTCTCGCGGCCGGTGAAGGCCAGGAGGTACTGCGTGATGTCTTCGATCTGACCGGGGGTGAGGGACGGCAGCGGCTCGTTCTGGTAGGGGCGCGCAGTGGCGTAAGCGGGCATGGAGGCCAAGTTCCAGCCCCGTTTGTCGCCGGATCGGATGCCGTGGCGCGCGATGAACTCGATTTCGGCCACCCGGCCCTGGCCATACAGGTGCTCCCTGCCGGTCAGGTCGGGCACGCCCATCGCATCCCCTTTGCCGCCCGCGCCATGGCAGCTGGCGCAGTGCGCCTGAAACACGGCTTGGCCATGGTCGAGCGCGACCTGCCGTAGCGAGGGTTGCGACAGGATCTCCTCGGGGTCGCTTCTCAGCACCGCCGCCTGGCGCGCGCCATCCCGCATTTGGAGGGCGGACCAGCCCAGTGCGGCAACGGCGACCAGCGCGATGATGGGTCTCCAGTGCTGGCGGAACATTTGCAATCCTAAACTCGACACGAGCGCCTGCAGGCGCGCCGAAGTGTGGGAGCAGGGTGCACGCCATCGGCGGCGGTTCGATGATGTCGCGCAAAAGTTGTCAGAATGCCTGACCAGTGTCAACGGGTGGAAGGTGTCCGTTTCCAAGTTGCCTTGCGCTTGCAGATCGAGTGCGTGATAGTCAACGCCCCTTACGAAAGAGCTTGATCTTCGGGTGACGCGAGGGCTAAGGTCGTTCCAAATGTAAACTCCATGTGGACATCACATGGAGGGCGGAGATCGTCGGGAGGTTCGCCAATGTGGATGCTCAATGCGTGGCAGGTCGCGGCGTTCGCCGATGACGTCGGCCAGCAACTGTTGGCACGCCGCCTCTGCGACCGTCCCATCGTCTTCTACCGCCGCGCCGACGGAACGCCGGTGGCGCTCGATGACCGTTGCCCGCACCGCCTGCTGCCGCTCTCGGCCGGCAGCCGCGTCGGCGACGAGATCCAGTGCGGCTATCACGGCATGCGTTTCGCTTCGACCGGCGCCTGCACGATGATACCTGGACAGGAAATGATCCCGGCGGCGGCGATGGTACGAAGCTACCCGCTCGTCGAACGCTACAATCTTGTCTGGATCTGGCTCGGCGACGCCGCCGTGGCAGACCCGGCGCTGGTGCCCGACTGCCATTGGATGGACAGCCCCGATTGGGTGCCAAGCGTGGGCTACCACCACATGGACGCGAACTATCGGCTCGTCACCGACAACCTGCTCGACCTGTCGCACGAGAGCTACATCCACGAGCATACGATCGGCAACGACCAGAGCGAGAGCATCGCGACCTATCCGGTGCGGGTGACGCAGGAAGGCGGTCGGCTGGTGCGCGCGCACCGCGAGATGCCGTCGATCAAGCCGCCGCCCATGTTCCAGCTGATGGTGAACGGCGCCGAGCGCATCGACCGCTGGCAGTCCGCGATCTACATGCCGCCCGGCATCCACATGACCAATGTCGGGGTATATCCGGTCGGCACGCCGCGCGAGGACGCGGCGATGCAGCGCGTGCTGCATTTGCTCACGCCGGAAACGGGGACCAGCACGCATTACTTTTGGGCGCTGTGCCGCAACTTCCGCCGCGACGACGCGGAGATGACCGAGCGGCTCCGCCAGGCGGTGATGCACACGTTTGATGAAGACAAGCACATCCTGGAACTGCAGCAGCGTTCGATCAACGAGAACCCGTCTCTGCAGGTGCCCAACGTCATGATCCGCGTGGATGCGGCGCCGATGCAGGCCCGCCGCATGCTTGCCGCGTTCGTCAGCCGCGAGGAGACGGACCCGCGCGCGGTGGCGCCGCCGGTCGCGCTCGCGACCGACGCGGCGATCCCGCTCCCGCAGTCCGCAGCGGCCTGAGCCGCGGCAGCGCCTGGAGGTATGTAGCATGGCCGGCGAAGTTCTAGGCGCCCAGGTTCTAGGCATGTTGGACGAGCCACGGATCGTTGATGTCGGCCATGTGCTGGACGAGGCGAGCTGGTCAGGTTTCCAGAAGCGGGTGTTGGTCCTGGTTTCGCTGGTCATCGTGCTGGACGGGCTGGATACGCAGACCCTGACGCTGGCGATCCCCTCAATCACCCGCGAGTGGGGCATCGGCCGCGGCCCCTTCGGCCTGGTGCTCGCGTTCGGTTTCGTCGCGATGGCGATCGGCACTGCCTTCGGCGGGGTGCTAGGGGACCGGCTGGGCCGGCGCGCGGCGCTGCTGGCGAGCACGGTGATCTTCGGGTTGGGCACCCTGGCGGGGGCGTTCACCCATGACGTTTGGTGGCTGGGCGCGACCCGCGTACTGGCCAGCATCGGGCTGGGCGCAGCGATGCCGAACGCGACGGCGATGGTGGCCGAATATACGCCGCGGCGCCGGCGTAGCCTGGCGCTCAGCATCGCGATGGGCGGCCAGCCGATCGGCACGTTCGTCGGCGGCATGTTGGCTGCCGTCATCCTGCCACGCGGGTCGTGGGAGATGCTGTTCGTGGTCTGCGGCGTCATCCCGTTGGTAGGCGCCGTGGCGTTGCTGTTCCTGTTGCCGGAATCGATCCGGTTCCTGCTGAACCGCGGCGGCGCCGGGCAGCGCATCGCCGGCCTGCTTGCCAAGATGGGTCAGCCGACCGCGGCGGACGCGGCCTTCGTCGACCAGGGCGAGGACCGGCCGGCGCGCGCGTCCGTGCGCGAGCTGTTCACTTCCGCCCACGTGCGCGATACGGTGGTGTTGTCCGGGGCGCTGTTCCTGGTGATCTGCACCAACCTGTTCGTGCTGAGCTGGACGCCCTCGCTGCTGGCGGACCTTGGCTATGCCGCGGGCGTCACCAGCTCGGGTTCGGCGCTCGTCAGCATCGGTGGGCTGTTCGGCGCGGTCGTCGGCGGGCTGATGTTCACCCGGATCGGCTCTCGTCGCGCAATGACGCTGATGACGGCAGGCGCGGTGGTCATGGCCGCAGTGTTGCTGTCGGCGCCGCTCGGGCCGGCGGGGGTTGGCGCGGCAGGGGTGCTCGGCCTCTTGCTGGTGGCCGGTGTCTTCATCCCAGGGACCCAGGTGCAGCTGTTCTCGCTGGCTGGGCAAGCGTATCCGACTGGCATACGTGCCACCGGGGTGGGCTTTGTCGCGGCGGTTGGGCGGATCGGCGCGGTCGCGAGCGGCTTGGCTGGGCCAGTGTTGCTTGCCACTGGCTCCCTGGGGTTCTTCAGCGCCGTTGCCTGCGCCATGTTCGCCTGTGGTCTGTTGCTGCTGTTCACCCGTACGGTGATCATGCCTTCTGCACGGGCTTAAACGGTCGAGTGTGTTGTCGGCCAGCTACAGCTGTTCAACGAGACAACCACCGCGCCAGCGCGTTGATTGTCGTTCGAGTGGCGCCATCCAGAGGATCGATGACCTACTGGGCTGCCTGAGAGCTGCATTTGCCTGAACTCAAGTTATGGATGCTAACGGTGGCGATTTCTCTGCATAGATTTTGTGAATGGCTTGCGAGCACTCCCGCCAGCAGCACCATCCAGGATGTGACCTGGATCATCCCGCTGACGCAAACGGTTCATATTGTCTGCATCGCGTTGCTGATCGGTTCCGCGGTGATGCTTGACCTGCGGCTGTTCGGCATTGCCGGCCGGGGCGACAGCATTGCCGAAGCCGCCAAGCGCTTCCTGCCATGGATATGGTGGACGCTGCCCATCTTCCTGGTGACCGGCATGATCCTGACCGTGGGCGAGCCGTCGCGCGAGCTGGAGAATGCCACCTTCGTGAAGAAGATGATCCTGCTGGCGTGCGCCATCGTCGTCACGGGTATTTTGCAGGCCACCCTGCGCCGTGACCCGACCTTCTGGGAGACGTCCTCGGCACGAACCATCTCCGTCAAGGCGCTGGCATTGGTGTCCCTCGCCTTGTTCATCTCGATCGTGTTCGCAGGGCGGCTGATCGCCTACACGAACCATCCCTGATATCCTCGGCCAGAAAGCTCCTGATGACGATCCATGCCATTCTCGAAGCGCTCCAGGGGACCGACTGGGCGACGGCGATTCGTGAGGACGACACGCTGTTCCCCATCATCGAGTCGCTTCACGTGCTTGCCATCACCTTCGTGGTCGGCACCATCTCGATGGTCGACCTGCGGCTGCTCGGCCTCACCTCGCCGCAGCGCGCCGTCAGCCGGCTGACCACGGAGGTGCTGCCCTGGACATGGGGCGGCTTCCTGCTCGCCGTCATCACGGGGAGCCTGATGTTCTCGTCGTCCGCCACCAAGTACTTCGACAACACGCCATTCCGGATCAAGGTCGTCATGCTGTTTCTGGCCGGGGCGAACATGGCGGTGTTCCACTTGGTGACCCATCGCAGCATCAGCCAGTGGGACGAGCTTCCCACGACGCCGGTCGGCGCCAAGGTCGCAGGCGGGTTGTCCTTGCTGTTTTGGGTCGGGGTCATAGCCGCCGGACGATGGATCGGCTTCGTCGATCCCGGCGGCTTTTAGGAGAGCGCCGATGCACCGGAATGCATGGCATGCGATGTGCCTGATGGCGGCCGCCCTCGCGCTGACGTACCCGGACCGCGCATCAGCGCAAGCCTCGTTGCCGGCTGAAACCAAGGTCGAGCCCGGCAGCCCGGCCTCGGGGTTCGCGCCGACCGCCTACGCGGAAACCAACCACGACTTCGAGAACGACGTCCGCGAGTTCGACGCGGCCTCCGTGCAGATGGCGGAGATCGCCGAGCACAACGCCTCGCCCGACGTGCAGGCCTTCGCCAAGCAGGTCCGCGTGGAGTTCACCGGCGGCCGCTCCAGCCTGAAGGGCAAAAGCGACGACAAGGGCGTTCCCGTGATCGGCACGGCGAAGCTGGCGCGCGAGCATCAAACGCTTGTGGCGCAGCTTCAGGCCAATGGCGCCGACGTCGATCGGCTCTTTGTGGATTACGAGGTGCTTGTCCTGCGGGAGTCATTGGGCGTGATGCAAAGCTACGCCGCCGGCGGCGTGGATGCGCGCTTGCGCCAGGCTGCGGCCGAAGCCGTGTCATCGGACAACGTCCTACTCGCCGCGGCGCGCGCGCTGCAACATCCATGATGGGGCAAACCATGATTTCAAGACGTCTTGGCAGCAACGGACCGCAGGTTGCGGCGCTGGGCCTCGGCTGTGGCCGGATGTCGATGTTGAAGCCACGCGACGACGAGGAGAGTGTTGCGACAATCCAAGCAGCGCTCGACGCCGGCGTGACGCTGCTCAACACCGCTGATTTCTACGGTGCGGGCCATAACGAGTCGCTGGTTGCCCGGGCGATCAAGGGACGCCGGGACCAGGCCTTTCTCAGCGTCAAGTTCGGCGCACTTTTCTCGCCCGGTGGCGCCTTCCTCGGGTTGGATGGACGGCCGAACTCGATCAAGAACTTCGCGTCGTATTCCTTGCAGCGGCTGGGTGTGGACGTGATCGATCTATACCAGCCAGGTCGCCCAGACCCGGCAGTGCCTTACGAGGATACGATCGGTGCACTCGCCGAACTTATCAAAGAAGGCAAGGTCCGTTATCTTGGCGTATCGGA
>CAXSFF010000101.1:0-7908 GCA_964236035.1 uncultured Acetobacteraceae bacterium | reverse complement strand
CAGGTGCTCCATCGAAAACCCGCCGAGATGCGCGTCCAGCAGCGTCACCTCGTGCCCGGCCGCGGTCAGCATGGCGGCGCTGTAGCCCAGCTCCAGCGGCAGATGCGGGTCGCGGGAGCCGAAATAGATGCTGTTCTCGAAGCTCCAGGGCGGGTTGACCAGCGCCACCCTCATCCGACGGCCTCGGCGGCGCGGTGGCGGACGGGAATGCCGTGCTGCTCGCGGAGCCAGTCCGCCAGCGATGCCAGCCCGGCCTGCCACGGCATCGGCGCGTCCAGGCCAAGCGCCCGGGTGGCGCGCCGGGTGTCGGACACGTAGTAGCGCTGGTCGCCGGCGCGCCAGTCGGAGAACCGCGTCTCCACCGTGCGGCCCACGGCCGCGCCGATCGCCGCCAACACGGTGCGCAGGCTGACGGCGTTGGCCGGGCCGCCGCCCAGGTTGAACACCCGCCCGCGCACGCTATCCATCCGGCGCCAGGCCGCGATGTAGGCGTCGACGGCGTCGGAGACATGCAGGATGTCGCGCACCTGGTGGCCATCGCCGAAGATGCTGACGGCCTCGCCGCGCAAGGCCCGGATCATGAAGTGCGCGACCCAGCCCTGGTCCTCGGTGCCCATCTGGCGCGGCCCGTAGATGCAGCTCATGCGCAGCACGGCGGCGGGGACGGCGAAGCTGCGGGCGTAGTCCAGCACGTACTGGTCCGCCGCGCCCTTGGAGCAGCCATAGGGCGTGTGGAAATCGAGCGGATAGGACTCGCCTATGCCACGCGCCCGCAGCATCTCGTCGGACGGCGCATAACCGGCGTCGAACAGGGAAAGCGGCACGTCCTCCAGGTTGCCGTACACCTTGTTGGTGCTGGCGAACACGATCGGCACCTCGCCGCCGCGCCGGCGCAAAATCTCCAGCAGGGCGAAGGTGCCGCCCAGGTTGATGTCGAAATCCTCCTGCGGATCGGCCAGGCTGGTGGTGACGGCGACCTGGCCCGCCAGGTGGAACACGGCGCTGGCCTGCGCCGCCGCCGCCGCCAACGCCGCACGGTCGCGGATGTCGGCGACGATGGCGGTGATCCGTTGTGGGTGATTATGCTTCAGCCACAGCAGGTTGGCCTCGACGCCGGGCCGGGCCAGCGCGTCGTAGACCAGCACGTCGTGCCCCTCGCGCGCCAGCCGGTCGGCCAGGTTGCAGCCGATGAACCCGGCGCCGCCGGTGATCAGGACGCGGCCGCTCACGCCACCAGCCCTCGCGTCTCCAACTCCCGCCGCGCCTCGTGCACCCGGTCGCGCGCCTGCTGCCGGGCCACCCAGCTCGCCAGCTCGCCAAGGTCGGCGGCGAAGTCGCGCTCGACCGTGAAGCCCAGCTCATCACGGATTTTGGAAAGGTCGGCGATGTTGTGGCGGATATCGCCGCTGCGGGTCTTGCCGGTGACTTCGGGCACCAGGTCCGCGCGGCCCATCGCGTGCGCCAGCTCGGTGGCGACCTCCATCACCGTGCGGTCCTGGCCGCTGGCCACGTTGTAGACCTGGCCCACGGCGCGGGGATGGCGCAGGGCGAGCACGAACGCCCGCGCCACGTCCTCGACATGGACGAAGTCGCGGCGCTGCATCCCGTCCTCGAAGATCATCGGGCGCTGCCCGTTGTGCAGCCGCGAGGCGAAGATCGCGAGCACGCCGGTGTAGGGGTTCGACAACGCCTGGCCCGGGCCATAGGCATTCCACAACCGCAGCGCCACGCCCTCCATGCCGTACGCGGGCGCCAGGGTGAGCGTCAGCCGCTCCTGCACGTACTTGCTGATGGCGTAGACGGAGGCGAGGGAAGGCCGCTTGCCCTCGTGCGTCGGCGCTGGCAGCAAAGCACGGCCCTTGACGTCGACGGGGTCCCAGGGCGCGTCGTGCCGGGTCCGCGCCGTCCGCACCACGTCCTCGTGCGCCACGCCGTCGACGTCGCGGTACAGCCCCTCGCCATAGATGCTCATGGAGGACGCCACCACCACGCGTTGCACGGGGCGGGCGATCAGTTGCTGGAACAGCGTGGCAGTGCCGTAGTCGTTGACCGAGACATAGCGGTCGACCGCATACATGCTCTGGCCGACGCCGACCTCGGCAGCCAGGTGGATGACGTGGTCGGCCTTATGTAGGGCGCGTTGCAGCATCGCCTCGTCGCGGATGTCGCCGGCGACGAACTCCACCTCCGGGTCGAGGCAGGCCGGGCTGCCGCTCGGCAGGCCCTGGCGGTCGCCGTGCACCTGTTCGATCAGGTTGTCCAGCACGCGCACGGCGTAGCCGGCATCCAGCAAGGCCCGCGCGACGTAGCAGCCGATGAACCCTGCGCCGCCTGTGATCAGGACTGTCTCCGCCACGCCCGCACCCCTCAACTATCAGAACGCCGGCCGCCGGACCGCCCTCAGCCGCTTGTAACCGATTCGGCTGCAAGTCCAAATCCAGCTAGGAAGTTGCCGCCGTCCTAGGGGAGCGCCAATCTCGCCGGACGGGCGCGCGCCCTGCCCATGGCTGACGAGGCGACACGATGCCGGCATTCCTGCCCTTTCAGGCGACGACCTTCAAGCTGGTGCGGCACGCCGTCCACGACCACGGCGCCGACATCCTGTGCGGCCGTCTGCCCGGCGTCGCCCTGAGCGCAGCGGGGCAGGCGCAACTGCCGTGGCTCAGGCTCGGGGCCGGCCCCGGCATCGCGGCGGTCTACAGCAGCCCGCAGCGACGCTGCCTGCAAACGGCCGCCGCGTTCGGCCGTGCCGTGACCATGGAGCCGGCGTTGGACGAGATCGACTTCGGCGCCTGGACGGGGCGGTCGTTCAGCGCCCTGGGCGACGATCCGGACTGGCGGCGCTGGAACGCCGACCGCGACCACGGGCAGGCGCCCGGCGGAGAAAGCGCCGCCGCGGCGCAGGCCCGCGCCGTCGACGCCATCGCCACGCTGCAACGGCGTCACGCCGGCGGCGTCGTGGTGCTGGTGAGCCATGCCGACATCATCAAGTCGATGCTGCTCCACCATCTCGGCTTGCCGCTCCAGGGCTGGGCGCGCATCGAGATCCACCCGGCGTCGATCTCGACCCTGATCCTCTCGGACGGCAGCCCGCTGGTCGCCAGCATGAACGAGACCGGCTAATTCGTGGCTGGCGACCGGCTGCGATCCTGCCTGCGCATATCGCGCAGCGCCTTGGCGGACAGCACGGCCATGCCGCCCAATGCCGCGCCCGACGTGAAATGGACCAGCGCCAGTATCGGCAGGTACAACAGGATCACCGCTTGCCTCGCAGGGTGCGCAGCGCGAGGCGGGCCGCCAGGGCGACGGACACGGCCACTGCGCCAGCGGTGACGCCGCTGACGACGGACACGGCCACGACGACCCCAGTCAGCAACCCGGGGCGGGGAAGGAGGCGGACCATCGGATCAATCCTTGCAGTTCTAGGTGCGAGGGGGATTTGGCGTCCCCCGCCGAAGGTTCAACGCAGGGCTCAGTAATGCACGGACGAGCAGGTCACGGTGCCGGTGCCGTTGGTGCAGAAGCGGGCGCTGCCGTCCGCGCCGACGATCCAGGCGAAGCCCGTGTTGCCGCTTTGGGTGGCGGAGACCGACACGGCATGGAAGCCGGCGGCCTGCGCCAGCGTCGGCGGCGCCGATAGGACAGCCAGGCTGGCGGCCCCGATGATGCCGCTCGCCAGCGCGATGCAGGCCACGGTCCGGTTGCTGGGCATCACCGTCTCCTTCCCACGGGGATCACCGGGCCGCATGCCGCGCCGCCCGCCGCCGCACGGTCCTGGCAGGGGGGGCCGGCTGAGCCTTAGGCGCACCGATCTTGTCGAACGTCTCCGTCAGCTCGGTGACGGCGTAGGTCTCCGCCTCCTTGGCCCGGCCCACGGCGGCGCCCATGCCGAAGAACGCGTAGGTGGTGCCGGCGAACTGCTGCTGCCGCACGTCGACGCCCGCCGCCTGCAACTTGCTGCCGAGCACCCGCGCATCCGAACCGATCGGGTTCATCTCCGACGTCACGATGGTGACGGGCGGCAGGCCGTGCACGTCGGCATGGCCCAGCAGGTCGAGGCGCGGGTCTGCCAGGTCGGCAGGGCTGCGGACCACCTGGCCCAGCGACCAGCGCACGTCGGCGCGGTCCAGCGGCACGGCATAGGCGTCGCGGACGGCGGATTCGTTTGGATCGGCAGTGCCGCCGAAGGGGTCGATCAGCACCACGCACACCGGCTTCGCCAGCCCACCATCCCGCGCCGCCACCGCCACGTCGACGGCGAGGGTGCCGCCCGCCGCTTCGCCGGCGACCGCGATGCGGCGAGCGTCGCCGCCCAGCCCGGCGGCATGGCCCAGCAGCCAGCGATAGGACGCGACGGCGTCGTCCTGCGCCGCGGGGAACCTGGCTTCGGGCGCCAGGCGATACTCCACCGACAGCAGCTTCGCCTTGGCGCCGACCGCCAGGGCGCGCGCGATGTCGTCGTCCTCGTCGGCGCTGCCGGTCGCCCCCAGCCCGCCGTGGAAATACAGGATGACCGGCTCATCGCGATGGCCCGGCGCCGGGTCGTACAGCATCGCGTGCAACGGGCCGGCGGCGCCATCCACCTGCATCGCCGTGACCTGGGTGAACGCCGCGGCGGTGAACGGCTGGCCGACCTTGCCAGCCATCACCGTGCGATAGGCCGCCGCCATGGTCGGCTGCGCCCGCGCCTGCTGCACCGACAGCGTGTGCATCGGCTGCGCGCCCGCCTGCTCGTAGCGCAGCACGACGGCGTGCATGTCGGCGTCCGTCCGCGCCGTCGGATCATGGTATGGCGTCCCCACCTGGCACCCGGCCAGCAGCGCCGCGGCGAGCAGCATGGCCATTTGCGCTGGGGTCGGCGATCTTGGCGGCATGGCGGTCTCCATTCGGGCGTGCGCTTGCATTGTCTTCCATGTCATCCTATCCGCGCCGAAACAAACCCCGGAGCGCAGTTTATGCCCGCCATCGCCGATATCATCGCGCGCGAGATACTCGACAGCCGCGGCAACCCGACGGTCGAGGTCGACGTGGTGCTGGACAGCGGCGTGATGGGGCGGGCGGCGGTGCCCAGCGGCGCCAGCACGGGCGCGCACGAGGCGTCCGAGCTGCGCGACGGCGACAAGGCGCGCTACGGCGGCAAGGGCGTGCGGCAGGCCTGCGCCAACGTCGAAGGCGAGATCTTCGACATGCTGGGCGGCATCGACGCGGCGCAGCAGGTCAAGATCGACGAGATGATGATCGACCTGGACGGCACCCAGAACAAGTCGCGGCTCGGCGCCAACGCCATCCTCGCCGTGTCGCTGGCGGTGGCCAAGGCGGCGGCGGAGGATGTCGGGCTGCCGCTGTACCGCTACGTCGGCGGCGTGTTCGCCCGCACCCTACCGGTGCCGATGATGAACATCGTCAACGGCGGCCAGCACGCCGACAACCCGATCGACATCCAGGAGTTCATGGTGCAGCCGGTTTCGGCACCCACCCTGGCCGAGGGCGTGCGCATGGGGGCGGAGATCTTCGCGGCCCTGAAGAAGCAGCTGCGTGACGCCGGGCACAACACCAACGTCGGCGACGAGGGCGGCTTCGCCCCCAACCTGAAATCCGCCGAGGATGCGTTGGGCTTCATCTCCAAAGCCTGCGAGACCGCCGGCTACCGGCCCGGCGAGGACGTGACCTTCGCGCTCGACTGCGCCGCGACCGAGTTCTACCGCAACGGCAAGTACGAGATGGCGGGCGAGGGCAAGTCGCTCGACGCCGCCGGCATGGTCGCCTACCTCGCCGACCTGGTGCAGCGCTTCCCGATCGCCTCGATCGAGGACGGCTGCTCGGAGGACGACTGGGACGGCTGGGCGCACCTGACGGCGGAACTCGGCGGCAAGGTGCAACTGGTGGGCGACGACCTGTTCGTGACCAACTCCGAGCGGCTGCGGCGCGGCATCGCGGCCCGCACCGCCAACGCCGTGCTGATCAAGGTCAACCAGATCGGCACCCTGACGGAGACGCTGGAGGCGATCGAGATCGCGCACCGGGCGGGGATGGCGACGGTGATGAGCCACCGCTCCGGCGAGACCGAGGACTCGACCATCGCCGACCTGGCGATCGCCAGCAATTGCGGGCAGATCAAGACGGGCAGCCTGGCGCGCAGCGACCGAACCGCGAAATACAACCAGCTGATGCGGATCGAGGCGGAGCTGGGGCCGGTCGGGCGCTACGCCGGCCGCAGCATCCTCAAGCGCTAGGCGGCGCGCTGGTCCACGACGTAGGCGTCGACGTCGAACATCGTCCCGGATGCCTGCCGCACGGCTACCAGGGCGTGGCGCAACGTCGACCGCGCCACCGGACGGCCCGCCTTGATCGCCGCCAGGGTCTTGACGTCGACGCGCGCCGCGTCCGTTGCGACCTCCGCCCAGCGCGGGCAGATGAAGAACGCCCGGTCTTTCTTCTTGGCCATGTTGCTGCTTCCTTCTCGAATGCCGGTCATGTCAACGGCAATGTTGTCTGATTCTTCTCCCCTCCCCTTGCGGGAGGGGCCGGGGGAGGGCTTCAGCCCGCATTGTGGCTGGCGTGGCCACCCCTCCTCCCGGCCTCCTCCCGCAAGGGGAGGAGGGAGAAGCATCTGGAGAAGCATCTCATGCCGCTGGGACTACTTCACCTCAGCCAGGAAGCCCGGCGTCGGCAGCAGGCCGATCAGCGCCTGCTTGGACTCTGCGGCCGGCAGACCCGGCGCTCCCGCGGCCACGCCCTGGATGGCCGGCAACTGGCGGCTGACCTGCGCCGAGTATTCGCCCTGCGTCATCGTGCCCATCCGGGTGGTCGCGGTGAAGCCGTCGACCTGGACGCCGCCGGCCACCGGCTTCGTGACCGTCCAGGTCAGGTTCGGCGTGTTGGGCACGTCCACCGGCAGCACCAGCGGGTAGCCGTCCAGCGACGGCGTGCGGCCGAACTGCTCCGACGTGAACTCCCAGCCCGCAGGCGACTTCGGCGAGCCGTCGACCAGGCCGTAGAAGTTGTAGACGGTTACGAAATCGGATCCTTCGGTCGACTTGCCGGGCGTCAGCGTCTCGCCCGGGTCCGTCTTGACCGCGAAGTGGTAGGTCATCGAGCCATCGCTGTTCTTGTTGACCTGCGTCACCACGGCCTGCAAGGCGCACGCCGGGCTGGCGGCGGCCGCAAGTTCTGTGGTCAGCACCAGGGCAGCAGCAAAACTTCTCAGCATGTCAGTTCCAAACTTGTGGCGGGAAGCCAGGCAAGGACGCCTGTCAGCCATAAATTCTCAATACGTTTCCGCAAAAATCGATCTCGACGGCTGCGCGAACCATTTGCTACACCGGCCGTCAAGCACCGGAGTTCTGCCGCATGTCGTTTGCATGGGAAGTCAAGCGGCGGGTGAAGGCGGCGCTTCCTCCGGTCATCTTCCTGTCGCTCAGCGGGTATTTCGCCTGGAGCGCTACCCAGGGCGACCGTGGCCTGGAGGCGATGACGCACCGGCAGGACCAGCTTCGCCTCGCCCGCGCCGACCTCACGCGGGCTGTGGCCGAGCAGGAGATGTGGGATCGCCGCGCGGCCTCGCTGCGTGTCGGCCATCTGGATCAGGACGCGCTGGACGAGCGGGCGCGGGCGATGCTGAACCTCGCCGACCCATCCGAGGTGGTCGTGATGTACGGGCCGGGCAAGAAGCTGTTCTAGCGCCCGCGTCATTCGGCGTGGTCCCGCGGGCCGTCGCCGTGATGCTCGCGGGCAAGGTCGATGAACTCGGACTTGATGCGCGCCAGTTCGTCGGCCTGCATCTCCTCAAGGTCCAGCAAGGAGAGCCGGGCCCCCTTCGTCACCCGGATCAACTCGTCAACCTTGACCTGCAACGCGTCGGTGTCGCGGTTCTGCGTGTTCTGGATCAGGAACACCATCAGGAAGGTG
>CAXSFF010000100.1:0-7942 GCA_964236035.1 uncultured Acetobacteraceae bacterium | reverse complement strand
CTATGGCGAGCGCTTCACCCTGGGGGAACCGGACGGCAACCGCTCCGACCGGGCGGGCGCGCTGTCGGCCCTGATGATCGCGGCAGGCATGAAGGCCCCCGTGCGGCCGCGCATCCGCGACGAGCTTTGGGTGAAGCTGTGGGGCAACATGGCGTTCAACCCGATCAGCGCGCTGACCACGGCCACGCTCGACGTGATCACGGGCGACTCCGGCAGCCGCGCCGTGGCACGCGCCATGATGCTGGAGGGCCAAGCCGTGGCCGAGGCCCTGGGCATCCGCTTCGCCATCGACGTCGACAAGCGCATCGAGGGCGGGGCGGAGGTGGGCCGGCACAAGACGTCCATGCTGCAGGACCTGGAGCTGGGCCGGCCGCTAGAGATCGAGGCCCTCCTCGGCGCCGTCGTGGAACTGGCTGGCTGGGTGGATGTCGAGGCGCCGCTCAGCCGTGCGATGCTGGCTTTGGTGCGGCAGCGGGCCGCCATGAGGGAAAGCCAGTGAACGCTTTGCAATCCCGTTGGGGGCAGCTCATCCTCGGCATCGTCTGCATGGTGTCGATCGCCAACCTGCAATACGGCTGGACGCTGTTCGTGCTGCCGATCAGCGAGGCGCACGGCTGGACCCGGGCCGCCATCCAGGTCGCCTTCACCATGTTCGTGGTCTGCGAGACCTGGCTGCTGCCGCTGGAAGGCTATGTGGTCGACCGCATCGGGCCGAAGTTCACGGTATGCGCGGGCGGGGTGCTGATCGGCGCGGCGTGGGTGTTGGACAGCGTCGCCGCTTCGCTGACGGTGCTGTATGTCGCGGCGGCCCTGGGCGGCGTCGGCTCCGGGTTCATCTATGGCGCCACGGTGGGCAACGCCATCAAATGGTTCCCCGACAAGCGCGGCCTGGCCGCCGGGCTCACGGCGGCGGGGTTCGGCGCAGGCTCCGCGGTGACGGTGGTGCCGATCTCCAACATGATCGCCAGCAGCGGCTACCAGGCGACCTTCCTGGTCTTCGGGCTGCTGCAAGGCGTCTTGGTCGCCGTGGTGGCGCTGTTCCTGCGCGCGCCGCCGGGCTACGGCGCCGCCCGCGAGACGCTGGTCAATCCCAGCGGCATGATCGCCACCCGCCCGTCGCGCCTGCACGACCTCACCCGCGACTACACGCCCGGCGAGGTCGCGCGGGAGCCGGTGTTCTGGCTGATGTATCTCATGTTCATGCTGGTGGGGGCTGGCGGCCTGGTCGCCACGGCGCAGCTTTCGGTCATCGCCACCGACTTCGGCGTGGCCACGACGCCGGTAACGCTGCTGTACGTCACCATGCCCGCGCTGACCTTCGCGCTGGCGATCGACCGGGTGATGAACGGCGTCACGCGGCCGTTCTTCGGCTGGATCTCCGACCACATCGGGCGCGAGAACACCATGTTCATCGCCTTCCTGCTGGAGGGCTTGGGCATCCTTGTGCTGACCTGGCTGGCCAGCAACCCCGTGGCCTTCGTCATCCTGACGGGCGTGGTGTTCTTCGCCTGGGGCGAGATCTACTCGCTGTTCCCCGCCGTCTGCGGCGACACCTTCGGCCGGCGCTTCGCCGCCACCAACTACGGGCTGCTCTACACCGCCAAGGGGACGGCGGCATTGCTGGTGCCGTTCGGCAGCTTGCTGCGCGACGCGACGGGGAACTGGCTGGCGGTGCTGTATGTCGCAGCCGCCGTGAACCTGCTGACGGCGGCGCTCGCGTTGCTGGCGCTCAAGCCGCTGCGCCGCAAGTTCATCCGCCGGTCCATGGTCGCGCGCGCGGCCGAGCGGGTGGCTGCAGCCAACGCGCCGCGGCGAAGCAGTGCGGCGTCCCCGGTCCACTGAAGACACGTCCGTCTTGGGTCGAGCAGCGGTTTGGAAAGGAGGGCTTACGTGCCATGTTGCGCGCTGGGGACGGACGGGCGCCGTCAGCGGGCTTGTGAAGGCCCATGCCAGGGTGCCTGTCTGATCATTGCACGTCGATCCAGTCAAAGCCCTTGTAGCGATACACCAGGATGGAGATCACCCACGCTGCGATGAACAGAGCGATGATCACGAAGCCAAGCGTTCCGAAATTGTCGTTCAACGCGCCAATCCCGTCCCAGAACGCTCCGGTCAAATGCAACTGGCCGCCCAGCAGCCCAAGAGCCTCTATGCCGCCGACCAGGGCCGCCACGACGACCGACACCGCGGTTATCGTGAGGTTGTAGTACAGCTTCCGCATCGGCTTGATGAACGCCCAATCGTAGGCGCCGAGCATGAGTATGCCGTCCGTTGTGTCTACCAACGACATGCCCGCGGCGAACAGCGCCGGGAACACCATGATCGACCAGATGGACATGCCGTGCGCCGCCTGCGTCGCCGAGATGCCGAGCAGCGCGATCTCCGTCGCCGTGTCGAAGCCCAGGCCGAACAGGAAGCCCAACGGGAACATGTGCCAACCGCGTGTCACCAGGCTGAACACCGGCCGGAACAGCCGTGCCAGCAGGCCGCGGCTGTTGAGCAGCATGTCGAAATCCTCCTCCACGTAGCGCCCGCCCCGGCGCACGTGCTGGAAGGTCCGCCAGACGGACTGCAGGATGAACAGGTTGGCAACGGCGATGGTCAACAGGAACAGGGCGGAGACGCTGGTCCCGATGACTCCGCCGATGGCCCTGAACTGGTCGAACGACCCGGCCAGCGCCGTCGCCGTGCCCGCCACGGCGGCCGCAGCGATGACCACCACGCTGGAGTGGCCCAGCGCGAAGAAGAACCCTACGCTGACCGGCCGCCTCCCGGCCTGCATCAGCTTGCGGGTCACGTTGTCGATCGCGGCGATGTGGTCGGCGTCGACCGCATGGCGCAGGCCGAAGCCATAGGCCAGGAACGCAGTCCCGAGCAGCACGGCCTGCTCACGGAACAGGTAGAACGCCCAAGCCCAGGCCAGCAGGTTGGCAACGGCCAGGACCGCATAGATGCCGGCTGCCCTGCTGCGCAGATCGCCTCCTGCGACATCATCGAAAATAGCCCTCAGCATACCGCCTCCGCCTGGGTCAGAACTGCGCGTGCAACCGCGCGCCGAGAATGGAGACCGGGCCGCGGTCCCGGTTGTAGCCAGGATTGGCGACGAACTGGTAGTCGCCCGTCAAGCGGACTTCCCTGATGACGCCGACGCTGTAGAACGTCTCAATGATCTTCTCGTGCCCATAGCGGGTCAGCATGCCGTCCCCGATCATCGTGTACGGCGGCGAGGGGCAGACGCACCTCGAAGGCGACTTGGCGTCGTCCGCCAACAGCAAGACGCATGTCAGCCTGTTCGACGACACCGACCTGGTCGGCTTCGCCAACTACCAGGGCTGGCTGAGCCTGAACGCGGAAGCCAAACTGGAACGTAACCGCAACGACAACGAGGACAGCTACACCCTCGACCGCGACGCCGCCTTCCGCAGCGAGGGCGTCACCTTGCGCCAGCTCTACGTGACGGCGCGGCCGACCGATACTTTGTCGATCTACGGCGGCAAGATCCATCCCGGCTTCGGGTCGGCCTACGAAGCCGCGCCGTGCCAGTGCTACAACTTCGGCAACGATTACGAGCAGGACGAACGCATCAGGCTGGGCGTCGGCACCGCGCTGCCGGCGGTCGGCTCCGACCTGCTCGGCCTGGACACCATCCGGCTCACGGCGGAGACGTTCTTCCTCGACACCTCGATCCTGTCCCGCTCGCTGCTGTCCACGCTGTCGCTGGCCGATCCCACGGCCAACCGGCTGCGCCGCTACACGGGGGACCAGTACGGCCCGTCCAACACCGGCACCTTCAACAGCGGCACCCTGAGCCTGCGCGGCGGCCGGGCGGAGCGGGGATTGTCTTGGCAAATCTCCGTGACGCGGAAGGCGACCGGCATGCCCGGCGGGCGGACCGAAAACGGCCAGTCCATCGCCGCATCCTACGACCCTGGCGGCGACAGCATCCCGCTCGGCCCGCGGCTGGGGGTCACGCCGTTCCTGGAACACGCGCATTTCAGCAACTTCCAGGGCATCGCCGGGCTGGAGCGGCACTACGCCGTGGGTGGCCTGGCCTTCACCTACGGGCGCTGGATCGTCAACGCGGCCGCCGGCCTGCGCAACAGTTCCGGCGCGGCCCATGGCACCGACCACCAGGAGAACGTCTCCTTCACCTACGAGGTGGTCCCGCGCCTGCTGATCGGCGGCGGCGTCAACTTCGACGGACAATCCAGCCGCACGCTGGCGCCGTCCCTCAGCTACACAAGGGCGTTCTAGCCATGCCGCGCGCTTTCTTCGCAGTGCCGTTGCTGCTGCTCATGGCTACCGCGTGGGCCGACGCCGCGTGGGCCGAAGACGCAGCCCGGCCGCAAATCACCATCAGCGACCATCGTTTCAGCCCGGCCGAGCTGCACGTCCCGGCAAACCAGCCCGTCGTGATCGACGTCCGCAACCAGGACGCGACGGCGGAAGAATTCGAGAGCGCCGAACTCGGCGCGGAGCTGTTCGACGGCGCCGGCCAGGAACTCCTTGATGCCGCCATCCTGCTCCTCGCCGTGCTCATGCTGGCCTGGCACGTCCTCTGGATGGCTTCACATGGCCGGGACATAGCGCGCGACCTGCGCCAGGCCGGGACGGACGTCACCGCTGGCCGCCGCCCCGTGTCGGCCCTGAGCGTGGTGGTGGGCGTGGCCGTGCTGCGGGAAGGGTTCGAGATCGTGCTGTTCCTCTATGGCATCTCGATTGGCGGCGGGGCGGGCTGGCAGTCCATGCTGGCCGGGGCAGCCGCGGGCCTGGTGCTGGCGGCTGGGTTGACCGCCCTGACCTACGCTGGGCTGGTGCGGCTGCCGGCGCACCGGCTGTTTGCGGTCACGGGCTGGATGGTGACGCTGCTGGCCTGCGGCTTGGCCGCGCAGGCGGTCGGGTTCTTGCAGCAGGGCGGCATTGTCGACGTCATGGGCGGTACCCTGTGGGACACGTCCGCCGTCCTGGCGGTTGGGTCGATCGCCGGGCGGGTGGTGCACACGTTGGTCGGCTACACGGACCCCCCGACGGGGCTGCAGGCGGTCGCCTACGCCGGGACTCTTGCAGCGATCCTGGTGCTCTCCCGCTTGCGGCCCGTTTCGACTGCTCGCGCCGCTTCTACGGGCCGCTCGTTGCCCGGCTCGCAAACGAGGTGAGTGTGCCGCTTTGTCAAACGGACGAGGCTGTTGAAAAAGGCTGGAGCGGAACGGCCGAAGGTGGTGGTTGGCCTGCATTGGTTCAATGTTGAAACAGAGGCTGGTCGGCCCAGGGAGGTCCGACTGAATAATACTGGTCCAAAATCAGCTTTTGATAGAAGCGCATGAAGCCGTAGGCTCGTTCAATCGATGGGCACCCGCAAGAGAAAGTCTGACCGTCACATGAAACCGTGGTGGTAAACCAAGGGCGATTGTTCAGCTCGTCCCTAACGATCCTGCTCTCGAACCATGTGCTGATTCGCCACTCCTCCTAGTCTTCCCATTGCCCATCCGCCTCAATTGCGGACTTGATCCGAGACAATGCCGCTTGTGAGTCACTTTCTGGCCGCGGCTCATAGGCTGCAATCGTCCGGATGATCGCCTCTTGAAGCAGCGTGAGATCGTGACCTTGCTTTTTCCGAGCGGAGCGGATCGCTTCGACCCTTGCATCAGGGCTGCCTTGTTGGCTCGACTTAGCCCATTTCATCGCGCCTTCCTCCTAAGCACGCGATCGTAAGCCGCGAAGGAACTAGCAGCAACGTCCGCTTAGGGTCGATTCACGACGCTGCCGCTATCGCTCCATAGAGGGGCTACCGCCGTCTTGTCCGCGACCACGAGTGCCTCGCCCAGACGCTTGCCGACATGCACACCGTCGCCTTCTCCATGCTCATGCTTAAAAAGGCAGGTGACTTGGCTCAAATACACAACGCGCTTAGGAGCTGCCTTGCAAGGTTAAAACGTAAGCAGATATTTAATGTGATCAGGACAACAACTGGTGCTGTATAGGGGACAATCTTACCATCAGCTTTTGCCATCCTCCGTCAAACCAACTCGTTATCACCAGGTCAATATCTCCAAGATCAACCATTCATCATTGCTGACCATCCGCAGCCAGCGTGGCCCAACCTACCCGACCGGCAACGCCCGGCGCAGCGCCAGCATCGCCGCGCCATGCGCCGCCGCCGCCAGCAGGAACGGCGCCCCGCCCCAGGCGGCACCCCCCGCCAGCGTCGCATAGGTGAACAGCGCCGCCGCCGCCAACGGGCTGACGATCGCGGTCAGGCCCTCGACCGAGGACAGGCCGCCTTGCAGCTCGCCCTGCCGGTCCGCGCTGGCGCGGGCGGAGAGCAACCCACGCATCGCTGGCGTCGCCACGGCGCCGAGGCCCTGCAGCAGCACGCCGGCGTAGATCACCCAGCCGCGCTGCGCGACCCCGAACGAGACGTAGGACGCGGCGCTCAGCGCGAAGCCGGCGAACGCGGTGCGGCGCTCGCCGAGCCGGCGGATCACGGGGCGTACCAGCAGGCCCTGCACCAGCGCCTGGGTGACGCCGACCGCCGCCAAGGCCCAGCCGTTCTCCCGCGGGCCCCAGCCGAAGCGCAGCCCCGTCGACAGCACGAAGCTGCTCTGCAGCGCGCCCAGCCCGAACCACATGCAGCACCAGGCGAACGCCAGCCGCGCCACCGCAGAGTCGGCCAGGAGCGTGCGCAGCGAGCCGATCGGGTTGGCCCGGCGCCAGGAGAAGCGGCGGCGGCGCTCCGGCGGCAGGCTCTCGGGCAGCAGCAGCGCGCCATAGGCGGCGTTGGCCAGCGCCAGCCCGGCGGCGACCAGGAACGGCAGCCGCAGGTCGACCGCGCCCAGGATGCCGCCCAGCGCCGGGCCGCAGATGAAGCCGGCGCCGAACGTGGCGCCCACCAGGCCGAAGCGCTGCGAGCGCAGCTCCGGCGGGGTGATGTCGGCGATGTAGGCGTTGGCGGCCGAGGCGTTCGCCGCCGTCGCCCCGGCGAACAGCCGCCCCAGGAACAGCCACGACAGGGACGGCGCCCACGCCAGCAGCAGGTAGTTCACCGCCACCCCGAACAGCGACAGGATGATCACCGGGCGGCGGCCGAACCGGTCCGACAAGCCGCCGAGCACGGGCGCCGCGACGAACTGCGCCACCGCGAAGGTCGCCGCCAGGCCGCCGACCCACTTCGCAGCCGACCCGGCATCCAGCCGCGACAGGGCGCGCACCAGCTCCGGCACGATCGGGACGACGATGCCGATGCCGAGCGCGTCGAGGCCAAGCGTGGCGAGCACGAACGCAACGGAGGCGGTGTGCGGGCGCATGGTCACGAGCGGGCGACCGTGATGCACTTGCGCATCAATGATGGCAGCGCCTCGCCGTCCAACGAGTCCGCCGGGCGCAGGAAGCCCTCGGCGACGATCGCCGGCACGGTGGCGGCGTAGACGGCCAGGGTCAGCGCAAAGTGGGTGAAGACGTGCAGCACCTGGCCGGCTTCCCGCCAATCCGCGGGCATCGGCGCGTCGGCCAGGTCGGCGGACCGGCTGCGGGGTTCCGGCGACCACGCGGTGCCCGGCAGCTCCGTCATCCCGCCCAGCAGGCCGCGCGGCGGGCGGCGGCGCAGCAGCACCTGGCCCTGCGCGTTGGTCAGCCAGAACACCGTCCCCCAGCGCTGCGGGCGCACGGGCTTGGCGGCCTTGCGCGGCAGCGTGGCGGCGATCCCGGCGCGGCGGCCTTGGCAATCCTGCATCAGCGGGCACAGGGCGCAGGCGGGGTTGGCGGTGCACAGGGTGGCGCCGAGGTCAAACAGCGCCTGCGCGAAGTCGGACGGCCGGGCGCGCGCCGCCGGGTGCTGGCCGAGCCGGCCGGCGGCGGCGGCGATAGCCGGCCTGGCAGCGGGCAGCAGCGCGGCGATGGCGAACAGCCGGGCGGCCACGCGCTCGACGTTGCCGTCCACCGGCAC